>JANOOS010000080.1:0-7573 GCA_031421455.1 Nitrospira sp. | reverse complement strand
CGGCCTGCTGGGGCCGAACGGGGCGGGGAAAAGCACCACGCTCAGAACGCTCATCACGCTGCTGACGCCGACGTCCGGCACGGCTAGCGTCTTGGGCCACGATACGGTGCGCGAGGCGGATGTCGTCCGCCGACTCATCGGCTACGTGCCTCAAGAGCGGGCCATCGATCGCTTTCTCACCGGCCGGGAACACCTCGAACTCCTCGGCGCGCTGTACCACTTGTCCAAGGCCGAAGCTGCGAGACGCATCGCTGAGCTACTGAAGCTCGTGGAATTGGAAGAGGCAGCCGATCGCGCGGCGAAAACCTACTCTGGAGGGATGAAGCGGAAGCTTGACATTGCCTGCGGTCTTTTACCTGATCCCAAGATTCTGTTCCTCGACGAGCCGACGTTGGGCTTGGATGTGCAGAGCCGGCTCCGGATTTGGGACTATGTGCGGATGTTGAAGGCGCGCGGGATGACGATCGTGATGACGACGAATTATTTGGATGAGGCGGACCAGCTCTGCGATCGGCTGGCCATCATCGACAAGGGAAAGCTGATGGCACTCGGATCTCCGGCTGAGCTGAAGATCGGGCTGGGCGGCGATATCGTGTCGTTGACCTTGAAGGACCAGAGTAAGATCTCCACGTTGGTCACTGCGTTGACGAAACAACCGGCTATGCGAGCGGTCAAGGCGACGCCGACCGGCCTGGATATTCGGGTCGAGTCGCCCGAGAAGGCTCTGCCCGCAATCCTCGAGTCCGCCAATCAATTGGATTGCCAACTGGAATTTATCGAGTATCACAGGCCTCGGTTGGACGACGTATTCATCGCCCACACAGGGCGGTCTATGACCGAATCGGTCCAAAACATTCAGACAGTATAAGGAGAGACAGTGGCGGAGTATTGGCAAGAAATCAGTGCACTGACGATGCGATGGGTCAAGCGGCTCAGCCGCGAGAAGTTCAGCATGCTGTTCACGCTCGTGCAGCCGATGCTGTTCTGGCTGATCTTTTTCGGTAATCTGTTCCAGCGGGCTGCGGATGTGCAAATAACGCAGGCCCCGGACTACATCAGCTTCCTGACGGCCGGCGTGGTTGTGATGACGGTGCTCAACAATGGGCTCGCCGGGGGTGTCGATCTGCTGTTCGACAAGGAGAATGGGTTTCTGGAACGGTTGATGACCACGCCGATCCATCGTAGCTCCGTGATCCTGAGCCGCTTCATCTTTGTCATGACCATTACCTCGCTTCAAGTGCTCGTGATCCTTGGCGTGGCCTTTCTGTTCGGCGTCCAGCCTGCTACGGGGCTTCTCGGTATCGCCACGATTTTGATGATCGGGATGCTTTTTGGCGTCGGTCTCACGGCGATTTCCATGGCGATGGCCTTTTCCGTGAAAAGTCACGGCGATTTCTTTTCGGTCCTGGGATTCCTGTCGCTTCCGGCGATTTTCTTGAGCTCAGCGTTAGTGCCTTTGGCTGGGATGCCTGCCTGGATGGGCTTCCTGGCGCGCTTCAATCCGATGACCTGGGCAATCGACGCGGTGCGGCCTTTGATTCTGACAGGCTGGACCGAGGCTCTCCCCCATGTCGGGATGGTGGTGATCGTCATGGTGATTTTCGACGCCCTCTGCCTCTACGGGAGCGTCAAAGTGTTCCGTCGGGCGATGGGCTGATGGGCGAGCTTTCGGGGGGTCCCACCATGCTGACAAACGAAAGCCAAATCCGAGCTCTGATCCGGCTGCTGGCCGATGAGGACGAGAAGATCGTTCAGACCATCAGTGGTAAACTCATCGACATCGGCCCCACTGCGGTTCCCCTGCTTCAGGAAGCGGAAATCGAACAGCCGGAAATGGCCGACCGTCTTGTGTCGATACTCGAGGAAATCCGCGGTGGAAATCTCGAGGATGAACTCACGCAGCTGGCGGCGCTGCCGGACGGCTCGATGGATCTTGAACGCAGTGCTTTTCTGCTCGCCCGTTATGCCTACCCCTCCCTGACGGTCGACTCGTATAGGCGACAGCTCGATGAGATGGCGCAGGAAGTACAAGATCGGATCGGCCCGCGGGCATCGGGGGAGGAAACGATCAAGACATTGAATCGCTATCTTTTCACGGAGCAGGGCTTCAAAGGCAACACGAAGAACTATTATGAGTTGGAGAATAGTTATCTCAACTGTGTAATCGACCGGCGAACGGGTATTCCGATCAGCCTGTCGACGGTGTATCTCCTGGTCGGCAAGCGGTTGGGTCTTCCGGTTCATGGGATAGGAATGCCGGGGCACTTCTTAGTGAAGTACGAATCGGATCGCTACAAGGTGTTCGTCGATTGCTTTAACGGGGGAGCGTTGCTGACCGAGAAGAATTGCCAGCGGTTTCTCACCGAAGCCGGCTATGGGTTCGACGAGAAATATCTACAAGAAAGTCCGGTGCGCGCCATTCTCTCCCGCATGATCAAGAACCTCTTAGCCATCTATGCCAAACTCGACGATCCCCTCAGAAAGGCCCGCCTCACGAAGTTTATCGAGATCCTGGGCTGCGACAACAAAGAAGGCGGATTGTAGCCACTCAGTCTGAAAGTCGTCAGGTCTTCACGTCGAAAGTCTTCAGACCTGATGACTTGATAGACTTGACGGACTTTCGACTCGGCATTCTTACAGTTTGATTGCCATCAAGTCCCGCCCGACCACAATTTTTCCTCCGAACGCTTCCCCTGCTTGTTCCCGCACATTGTATCGGTCGGTGACTGGATAGAAGTGCGATAAGACGAGTTGGCCAACTCCAGCCTCTTTAGCCACCTGCCCACATTGACCGGCATGCAGATGGACCGGGTTCGGTCGACTTGCCGGGAAAGAGCAGTCCAGCACCGCGAGATCGGTATCTCCACAGAGGCGCACGAGGCTGTCGCAGTATTGCGAGTCGCCGGAATAGGCCAGAGCCTTCCCTCCATACTCAATTCGATATCCCAGGCAATGGAGGTTCTGTGTGTGGGTCACCGTTCGGGGAATCACGGTCGTCTTTCCGATCATAAACGCCCGATCGGCGACTTCTTTGAAATAAACTGCGAACGGCGCGTGTGTGAACCCTGGCAAGGTGGCGAAGAGGGTTCGGAAGAATTTCTTGGTCCCGCGAGGGCCGATGACGGTCAGCGGCGGCCTTGTTCCTCCTTGATATTTCGTAAAGATCATCGCATCGAAGAAATAGGTGATGAAGTCTGAAAAGTGATCGGCGTGGTAATGGGAGAAAAGAATGTGGGTGATCCGATGCCGGTTCACGCCGGTCTTTAGGAGATTCGCCAGCGTGCGAGGGCCAAAGTCCAATAGGATTGTATGGTCGGTGCGGACGAGGTAGCCAGAGGCTGCTCGCGTGGGATGTATGTTTGTGCCGGAGCCGAGAATAGTTAAGCGCATAGATCAGATCACCTCAACCTATTGCTGGAAGCTATCCCGCAGGCGCAGGAGTAGCGCGCGAGTTTGGTTCACTTCTTCGGGGTTCAAGGCACGTTCAAAGAATGGGCGAAGAAAGGCCAAGTGGGCTGCAAAAGTCTTTCGAAAGAGCGCATCGCCTTTCACGGTTAACGAGATCTTGGTGCAACGGCGATCTCCCTTCATCGCATCCCGCCGGATCAGACCTTTGGCGACGAGGCGATCGAGGACACCGGTGAGCGTGCCTTTGGTGACGAGCGTTTGGGCAGAGAGTTCCGAGCAGGTCATGCCCTCCGTATCTCCCAGCGTGGCGATGACGTCGAACTGTGAAGGCGTCAGCCGAAGAGATTTGATATGGCGGGTGTCGATACGCCAAAAGGCCAAATAGGCCTCGACCAGCGGCCGCAACACTTTCAGATAGGGATCATCCTTCAGATGCGGCAACTCCATAGCGAAAGGATAGTCCGTATTAGAACAATGGTCAAGAGAGGGGAGTGAATGGAGGCTATTGATCTCCTGTGCCCGCGCGTTGCGCGAGCACTTCCTGATTCTCTACTTCTATATAAGGGAGTGGCCAAGGCTGCCCTTTACTGCGCGCATCGAACGAGCACATTCTCCTATCAATCAATAAACCTTCCAAGCTGGCTTGTTTTCCTCTCTAGGGAGGGCACCCATGTTGGTCTACGTGCGGCCGTCGAACGAGGCCCTTCTGAGGGCGCGCGTTCCGGGAGCACAGGACCAGCGTGGGTGTCCTCCCATCCCTTCATCGTGCGCGTTCTGCGAGCAAGAAGGGCACCTGGCCACTCCCTTCCACCCCCCCCATCCTGCTATGATACTGACCCCATGAGCACTCGTTCTGAATCGGGCCAGACTAATCTGGTTGCCATTGGAGTCCTTGTCGGCGTCGTCATTACCGGCGTCTGGGTGTGGAAGCGCCTGTCGTTCGATACTCAGGATTATGTGATCGATCAAGCCATTCCCATGGCGTTTGCAGGATTGATGATTGCGGCGGGGCTCTTCATCCTAATCCGGGCGATCAACCGCCGCAGGGCGCGACGGCGGGAACGCGCGAAGTTGATGGTTGCATTCGAACGGGCTACGGTACAGGAGAAGAAGCTGGAGACCGCCTTTGCGCTGATGGAGGTGAATGAGTATCGAGCCGACGGGTTGGAGTCAGCGATACCAGCGTTACGAGACCTCTTTGCGATGACTCTGCAGCGGGCGCTGGGTGACGAGCAGCACCGGATTCGAGGGATGGCGGCCAGTTATCTTGGAGCCCTGAACGATAGAACTGTGATCCCTCTTCTGCTGAAGGCGTTGGAGGACGAGCATGCCTATGTCCGTTCCAGTGCGGCGTTGGGATTAGGCCGTTTGCGCGCTGGTGAGGCGAAGGAGAAGTTGACGACTGTCATGAAGGAGGATTGGGATCAAACCGTCAGGAGCCGATCGAAGGAAGCGCTGGAGCGGATCAAATAGTTATGAAATCGTTCGAACGCGCGAGACTCGCGAGAAAAGCGGGACGAGAGACAGAGGGAAGAGTTCGAGGTTCGAAGTTCGATGTATTCAGAACTTCGAACCAGGAACTTCGAACTCCGAAATTCAGTTTTCTGGTTGTGCCTCTTCGTGGACCCATTCGATGCAGGCGATTTCCGGTGTGCAATTCCATCGCAGGGGAAGAAACGACCATCCGAGCCCACGATTGACATAGAGCCGGCGGCCAGGCTCTCCGTAATGCCCATCGATCCGCCCATTGCATCCGGGCGGGAGCCAGAACGTCGGCACGCCGGGTATGCGCCACTGGCCTCCGTGACTATGTCCGCAGAGGATCAGATCGACGGCATGGTGGTCTTCCAGCTGATCGAGGATGTTCGGCGCATGGGCCAGCAAGAGGGTGAAACGGTTCTGTGCGCTCGGCGGCAGGCAGCTCAAGTCGGCCCGATGCAGCGATGGATCGTCCACGCCGACAATGGCGATCTCGCCGCAGTCCGTGCGAATGAAGGTAGTCTGATTGATCAAGAGGGTGATCTTGTGGCGATCGGCGAGTTCGCAATACCGATCGATCGGCACGCCGCTGTAATGGTCATGGTTGCCCAACGTGATGAAGACCGGCGCAATCTCGCGCAAGTCGGCGAGAAACCGAAAGACATGCGGCAGCCCCTCCGGGACGTTGATCAAGTCACCGGTGATAAAGATCCAGTCGGGGCGGAGTTCGCCGATGGCAGCGACGACGCGATCATGCCGTGGTTGATAGCGGTCGAGGTGCAGATCGCTCAGATGAACGGCCCGGCGACCGGCCAAGAGGCTGTGCGCATAGGTGAGCCGTGAAATCTCGTGCATAGAGAGTCCGATTTCCAAATGAGGAACAAGACTAAAGAGCCGATAGAGAGGTTCGCTCAGACAATATCCGATGAAGGAGCGGGCTTGATCGGGCCAGGATTTCTCGTGCCTGGTCATCCCATCACCCGATCCAGCTCAACGCGATCGGAAGGGGTTACGCGATAGCCTCGTTCATAGAGATCGCTCATGCCTTGCATTAAGGCGTCCATGTTGCGGCTGCGGTGCCAGCTGTCGAATTGTTCTGTGAGTGCCGTGACCTGCTTTGAGGGTGGTTCTCCATCATAGTACGAGAGAGAGAGGGAGCGGAGCAAATCTGTGATTTCTGTGGGATTGTAGATCGCATCGTCATTCCGGTCGGCAACCAAGGCGAACTCGTAGAAGGTCAGACTGACCGCAAGAATCGTCTGTGTCTTGGCGAAGTCATCTCGCGCACCGTCCATCCCGTTTGGGTAGGCATGAAGGCAATCCATCTCGGACTGGGATGCAGGAATGGCGTTCCAGCTGATTCCTTGTGCGGACGGAGGAGAGGCCTTTTTCTCTCTATAAAACCACGAGACGCAGCGGTTCGCTTGGGCAAAGGCCTGTTTGTCTTTATGGATTTGCCGGTCGATGTGCTGGGTGAACTGTTGAAAGACCGTGCTCTCTCTGCTCAACGAGTCCCCCGGGAACAGCCCATACGTGAAAACAGTGAGGAACATTCCCGCCGCTAACAGCGGCGCCTCAGACCGACAGCGTATCAGTGCATGATGCTCGGAACAGATATTTGGGTTGGAGGCTTGGCGAAAAACCATGGAGAAAGTATACCATGCGAGTCGCTTTACCCCTCATCGAGATTGACTGAGGGGCGAGGGCGATTACGCGCGAATGAAGAAGGGGCCCATGCACCATGACCATGCCTTTTTTGACAGCGACGTTGCCGGGGATCGGTGGGCAGATGCGAACCCTTCCGGAAGATTTCCAGGTTGAGGAGCATCCGCTGTATCTCCCCTGTGGAGATGGTGAGCATCTCTACATCAAAATCAGAAAACGCCTGCTCTCGACTCCGGATCTCGTCCTGCGACTGTCTTCGGTCTTGGGGATGAAAGCGCAAGCGATCGGAGTAGCAGGTCTCAAAGACGCCCGGGCCGTGACCACACAGATGATCTCGCTTCTCGGCGTCACGCCCGAACGGCTGGAACGGCTGAAATTGGACGAGCAGCTTTTGTCTGTGGAAGTGCTGGGCCGGCATCGTAATCGCTTGCGCCCTGGGCACCATGCAGGCAATCACTTTCGGTTGGTGATTCGGGATGTCGCCCCGCACGCCCGTGAGACGGTGCCCCTGGTCACGGACATATTGGTGCAACGAGGCGTGCCGAACTATTTCGGCCCGCAACGGCAAGGGCGAAGCGGACAGAATTACCAGACTGGAGCCGAACTCCTGGTAGACCCTGCACGCCGAAACAGGTTAAGCCGATCCAAGCGCATGTGGTACCTCAACGCCTATCAGTCGCACTTCTTTAATGACATGTTGGCCCGACGACTGGACCGACTCGATCATATTCTGGTTGGAGATTGGGCTATGAAGATGGAGAACGGCGCCTGTTTTTTGGTCGAGGATGCTGTGAAGGAACAGCCACGGGCCGACCGGTTCGAAATCAGTCCCACCGGTATCTTGTTCGGATCACGCGCCTCCTGGGCCAGCGGGGAACCGGGTGAAATCGAACGGGCTGTGGTTGCCGAGAGCGGGGCGACACCGGAGGGTCTTACCGAAGCCGCGAAGTCCTGCGGGTTTCGCGGTGAACGGCGATCGTTCCGAATCCCCCTTGCCGATTTGGAGTGGGCTCTGGAAGGC
>JANOOS010000079.1:0-3882 GCA_031421455.1 Nitrospira sp. | reverse complement strand
CCGGCGACTACGAACGATTTTTCGAGCGCGACGGGGTCCGGTATCACCATATTCTTGACCCGAAGACGCTTCAGCCGGCTCGCAGTTGCCAGAGCGTCACGGTGGTTGCACGTGAAGGCATCTTGGCAGATGGGCTGGACACTGGGATATTTGTGATGGGCGTTGAATTGGGAATGCAGCTTGTCGAAGCCTTGCCGGCCGTGGAGGCAATCATCGTAGATCATGAGGGCCTCGTCCATGTCTCCTCAGGGTTACGGAATCGGATCCGCAAGCCGTGAAGCAGAGAGTTATCGATCCAATCGATAACTCATGGGAATCTTGATCGTCATGCGCGGCTGTCCTAGCGGATGCGGCAGATGGAACGGAGCTGCTTGTCGCATGGTTTCAACAGCGGCCTTGTCGAGAGTGAGATATCCTGAACTCTGAAAGATTTCCACCTCACCGAGATTCCCGTCCTCGTTGATCACGGCTTTTACCACGACTTTTCCTTCGGCACGATCTATCCGAGCTGAGGCGGGGTAGCGTTTCAATTCTTCCACTCGACGTAAAATCTCTTCAGAGAGCCACCCGTAGTCGCGCTTCGTCGGCGCGTTCGTTAGCGCCGGGGAGATGGCTGCCATCTGGGCCGGGGGCTGAACAGATTGTGCAGTCTGGGTGTCAGGTTCCGCAGAGACAGCCGTTGGTGCTTCGGCTATTTTCATAAGGGATGTGGATTCGGTGGCTATCGGTGCCGCAACCTCATGTCTGACTGGCTCAGCTTGTTGTGTTGGGGGCGGGGCGGGAGATTCAGTCACCGCCGAGGCGCCGGTTCGCTCAGCAAACGATGGAGTTGTCTGTTGCGCAAGCGGCTGGGGTGACGAGAACGTCTGCGCTGGCACAATCTGTTGAGCGGGGGGAGGGGGAACCGAGGTCGTCGATGGGACTGATTGGGCCGGAGTCTGGCTCCGGGCCGATACCGTCGATTGAACGTGCTGTGTTGGCGACACCATGGCAACGTTCCACTTGAACGCTTCATCCTGTGGCGCGAGCTGGACTTGTTTCACAAACAGGATTGCTGCGAGTGCCACGGTGCCGTGCAAGAGGATGGAGACGAGCCATCCCTGGACGTGAGCTTCCTTATGGTTTTTAGAACAATGTGGCCCAGCAGCGATCATAGCCGAATGACCTCCAGGCTGACCTGTTGAAATCCCAACCCGCGCACTTCATCGACCACGGACACGAATCGTTCAAGCAGGGTGACCTTATCCGCCCGCACGACCACCGACGACTCTCGAGGCTCTGCAGCCAGTACTCCCTGGAGCCCTCCTTCGGGAACAGCATGATCGTTGAGAAAGAGGGCGCCGTCGGCAGTTAAGGTGATGACAATAGGCGCCTCTTTGTGGCTGCCGATTTCTTTCGCTTTTGCCAGATTGACCGGAATCTGTCCACTGCTGATAAAGGTGGCGGTGGTCAGCACGATGACCAACAGGACCAGCATAACATCCACGAGCGGGATCACGTTAATTTGATCAATGTCCCGTTGCATGCTGTTCCTTGTGCCGGGCGAGGAGTTCGGCCACTTTCCGCCGGAGTACGTTGTTCATGACGACGCAGGGAATTGCGACCATCAGTCCGACCGCCGTAGCTTTCAGCGCAAGGCTGAGCCCGATCATGATGGCATTGACCGCCATGGTACCGGATGTTCCCATCGTATGGAAAGTGAGCATAATACCGAACACAGTGCCCAGTAAACCGATATAGGGGGCGTTCGCCGCTACCGTGCCGATGATGACCAGATGTTTGGTCAGGGCCATCTCCAATCCCAGGCTGTTGGGGTATTGGGTAAGATCGATACGCCGGTAAAAAAGCCACCGTTCCACCGCGATGGCCACTGTCCAGATGCTGAGCGCCAATAGGAGGCCGATAACTCCATAATCAACGAGGTCTTTGAGCGCGTTCATGGGCGGGGCCTCAATTTCATAATAAGACACAGACCGGCAGGCTAGGGGCCGTCGTGAACGTCTATCAATGCCAGATCGTGAAAAAGCCTGTCAATGCTTTCGTGTAGTCGGTCGGACCGGCTGCCAAACTTATCCCGTGGACTTCTCTTGCCGAAAGAGCACGGTATGGGTCGCCAGGACACGAAGTTCCACCGTCGTGCCCGCCTGATAGACGCTCGTAGAACCTTGACTGCTATGGACAATTTGTCCGGAGGGGAGACTGACCGTATACAGATTTTCCGAACCGTGGAATTGGCGAGAGAGGACGCGCGAGCGGGCGCCTTCCGTGGGAACGAGGTGAATATCGTCCGGTCGAATCATGACGACCACGTTGGTGCCGTCCATGCACTCGATTGTGTCGGGAAACTCTCCCAGTTCTGTGTGAACCATACCTTGGGAGACGGTCCCAGGAATGAAGTCCGCTTGACCGACAAAATCGGCGACGAAGGGTGTGGCCGGCATGTGGTACATCATTTCCGGCGTATCGAACTGCTCCAAACGGCCCTGATTGAGGACGGCGATTCGATCGGCCATGGCAAAGGCTTCGTCATGATCGTGCGTCACGAGCACAGTGGTTGTCTTTGTCCTGCGTAACAGATCGTGCAACTCTTGGCGCATTCGTCCAGCCATGTCAGGGTCCAAATTGCTGAATGGTTCGTCGAGCAGCAGCACGACGGGATTCTGGACGAGGGCACGAGCCAGCGCAACGCGTTGTTGCTGGCCGCCCGATAATTCGTGAGGATACCGCCGCTCGAATCCCTCCAGTCCTGTGAGGCGCAGCATCTCCTGTACCCGCGAGGCGCGTTCGCTTCGAGGGAGGTGATGGAGTCCGAAGGCAATGTTGTCCTGAACGCGTAGATGGGGAAACAGGGCATACTCTTGAAAGACCATCCCGACGCGCCGGTTCTCCGTAGGAGTCATCACGTCCGGCGACGATACGAGTTGGCCCGACAAGAATAGCTGGCCGGAGCGAACCGGTTCAAATCCGGCGATCGCCCGCAGAATCGTCGTCTTCCCACATCCCGATGGACCAAGCAAACAGAGAATTTCTCCTTCTCGTGCCGCAAACGAAATTTCCTGGACTGCGGGGCGTCCGGTTTCGTAGGCGCAGGAGACATGGCGCAGCTCCAAGATCGACGAGGCCGGTGTGAAGAGGTTGCCCTGGAATGTGCCCTCCCCAGATGGGTGGGGCGCGGTGGAATGGTCTGAGATCACGAAATTACGATCCTTCCTCTATCAGAATGCGGAACAGCTATTTCGGCGTAACAAAACTTCGGTTGCCAACACATTTTGGATAAGAAGAGACCATCCTTGCAGGATGCTCAAAAAGTTCGTCCAGCAAGGCCGCAGCGAGTGAATACCCGAGGCGTAGCTTTCTTCACCCGCCCATCCCGAGCTGCCAAGACAGCTCGTTTCCCAAGTGGGGTACGTTGAGGGTCTGAACGATGCGAGAACGAAGCTGGAGGACGTTTTCAGCATTCTGCTATTCTGCGCGCCAATCTTTGGAAACTAACAAAGCCAGAGCCGGGAGACTCAGTAAGACAATGAGGAGCGCGGAGGGAGCGGCGAGCTGAAAATATTCCTCGCTCGCTTCCATCCAGACGCGAATGGCCAGGGTGTCGAATCCCACCGGCCGCAATAAGAGCGTTGCAGGCAACTCCTTCATTGTCTGTAGGAATATCAAGACCCAGGCCACGACAAATCCGTTGCGAACGAGAGGCAGAGTCACCCGCCGCCAGGTGTCACGCATTCCAAGGCCCAGTGTGCGTGCGACCTCCTCAAGATTTGGCGATATGTGTTGCAGCGCCGGTTCCAGCGATTGGAGACCGGCTGGGAGAAAATGGATCACGTAGGCTACGATAAGGATCAGCACTGAGCCATAGGCCACCGGAGCTAGTTTCGT
>JANOOS010000078.1:0-5697 GCA_031421455.1 Nitrospira sp. | reverse complement strand
GTAGGCACGAGCACCGTACCGAAACGCTTGTAGCGGAGCGATCTCAGAACTGGCCAGGGGCACACAGTCTTTCGGTAGGTCGAACACCTCACCGTGCCATTCGAAGACTTCGAATGACTCAGGCAGCGTGCTGAAAACAGGGTCCTGTTTCGCCTCAGCCGTCAGCCTGACTTGCGTCATGCCGATTTCCAGCGCCTTGCCAGAACGTATGGTGGTGCCCAGTGCTTTAGCCATGAACTGACTGCCAAGGCACACGCCGATAACGGGTTTGCCGGCCAGGATCACGGATCGAATGAATTCCGTCTCTTCGGCAATCCAGGAATCAGGGTCGTTCACCGACATCGGTCCGCCCATCACGATCAACAGATCGCCCGCATCCTTCGGCAGTCCGTCTTGCGGAACGAGATAGCGATCCAGGCTCACGCCTCGCTCAGTCAACGCCGTCGCAAAGGCTCCTGGTCCTTCAAAGGGAACATGTTTCAGGCAGATCGCGCGCATCAGAAGATCTCGTGCAATGACGATGAACGATAACTATTTGTGCCGGGTAGTCCTTCTAGCCGGAAACATACACGGTCGTATGATTGACAGCAAGGGCCGTCTCATGGGAGAGGGGCTAGCCCTTTCGTTTCCTGCTGCGCTACAATTCTCCTCATGCAACAATCCATCAAGTCGAAAGACGATCTGCGTTGGCTGCTGGGCCAAACCGGCGGATTTCGCGGCGGCTATGTGACGGATGTGCAGGTGTCGAAGCGGCGCATGCTGGATGAGGCCTCGGGCCGGGAGGTGGCGGCGGGAACCACGGTCACGGTGGTGATTCGCTATCGTATTCGCCAGATGGCGCGCGTCGCAAAACTCACGATGATCGGCGTGACGGATTTCTCGATGTTTGAACAGGAAGGGGCCGATTGCTCGACGCTGGGAGTGATCCAGGCGGAGTTGACCGACGGGAGACTCCGCTTCTGGTTCGACCCGCAGGGTGAACTCTATGTCGTATGCGAAGAAGCGCAGCTAGAAGAAGTGGCGGCGCCGAGCCTCGAATCCTTGTCGCTAGAGCAGGTGGCGCAATGGACCTTTCAAAGTGAAATGCCTGACTGGCCGACGGTCACCTGGCTCTTGGCGGAACTGGATGTGGCCGGAGTGCCTTGTACCTGGCGAGCTACCGCGTCATCATCCGGGCGGCATCCTTCCATCCAGTGGGAAGGAGATTTGCTTCCGGCGTCGATGCAGGAATCGAAGGGCGTCACAGGGGTTCACTGTATGTTGTATGGGCCGATCGATGGGCCAGGGTTCGGCGTGGTGCTGCGGGTCCGTGGGGTGCAGGATCGCCGGACTGGTCAGGTGCTCTCGCTCCTTGCGGACTTGATTGCCCAACAATTTTCAGGCCAGTGCCTGGTGGGCAATACGATCATTCCTGGCGGGGAATGGCAGAATTGGAAGTCATTCGAGCAGCAACGCGGAGCGGATGTGACGTAGACGTGAAGCACGTCTGGTCTGTTCGGTCTGTCTTGTCTGTCTGGTTTATCTGGTTAGTTTCGCTCAACCAAATAGACGAGACAGACCAAATAGACCAGATGAACCAGACAGACCAGGCTAGCCCAGCGCTTGTCCGCTGGCCTGTTCCGACAAACGTGTGCCGTTGATATGTGCGTAGGCTGCGGAGCCGTTTCCGTTTTTCACACCGTTGATGTACGTCTTCCCGTTCCCGTTCTTTCCGTTCACACATTCCACCAAGGCCCAGAGCCGCATCGGATTCACATTCTGTTTCCGAACGACGTGCAGCGGTGTTCCTTCCAGCACGGTCTGGAGCGCCAGGTCTGTGCGCCACCCTAAGTTCTTCGTGATGGGGGACAGCACTTTTTCGATAGCGGCGATGATTTTATTGTCGTTGGCGAAGTGATTCAGCATGATGATCCGTCCGCCGGGTCGGCAGACGCGGATCATTTCGCTGACGACCTTGCGATAGTCCGGGACAGCGGTGACGACGTAGGCTGCGACAACGGTGTCGAAACTGTCGTCTTTGAACTCCATTGCGCCGGCATCCATTCGGTGCAGTTGCACATGGTCCATCCGGTGCTCTGCCGCTCGCTGCTTTGCTTGGTCCAGCATCCCTTCTGAGAAGTCGATCCCGACGATCCGGCAATGGCGGGGGTACATCGGCAGGGCCAACCCGGTTCCGACTCCCACTTCGAGGATTTCTTCATCCGGCTGGACGTCCAGGTTCCGAATCACCGACTGGCGTCCCTCGTGAAACACCTTACCGAAAATTCGATCGTAGATCTTGGCGTATGAGGTATAGACGCGCTCGACCTTCGCTAAATCCATATCACCTCCGACTCCACATTAAAGGCGACTTGCGCTCCTCGGCCAGCGAGGGATGAACCAATTGCCGCAACTACTTAGGGGTAAAATATTTGTGCGGCGGAGCACCTGAGTGGAGCGAGGGGACCCGCCTGATCAGCACCGAAGCTACAATAGCCAACTCACCGGGACGAGTCAACAGATTATCTTAGGCCCATCCCTTGATTCATCTGCGCCCCTATGGGATAGGTACCGGCATGATCCTCGCTGGCTTTTTCGCCGGTGCCATGTGTCTCGGTCTCATACTCGGAGACTGGCTCTACTTCGTGCGCCTCACGCCGGATGCCGGTCGGTATGGATGCGGAGTGGCGCGCACGCAGGATCGATTTACTCATACCACCCTGGCGCAGCTGGCCGGCCGGTTCGATGCCGTCGGTATATTGGTGTTGCCGCATGGAACCGCCCGGTTGTACCGGGATGTGAACCAGATTGTGATTCGCCAGAAATACCGGCTGTTCGCTATGGGCTTTCGAACATTGTGGCCGTTGAAAGGGCTGATCTCCCTGTCTCCGGAAGGCGATGCGCTGGCGGTGCTCTGCAGAAAACTCACTCCCTGGTCCTCGGCGCTTTTCACCGGGCTCTGGTTTGCCGTGGTGGCTGTCGGTACGGTGGGGGCGGTGATCTCGTTGTTCATCGAGGGAGAAATGACGGCGCCTGGCGGAACGGTGCTGGCGTTGGGGATTATAGGGTTGGGAGCTGTTTTTTTACTCTCAGGCGCCATCACGGTCGTCTTTGCCTATCGGCTGGAGAATGCCCGGCTCATGATGGTGTATCAAGAGCTCCGTGAGGTGATCGAAGGAACAAGATTGCCGTCCTGAGACAAGCTCGGTCTGTTCCGTCTGTTCCGTCTGTTCGGTCTTTCTTGTCTGTCTGGTCCATCCGGTTAGTCTCATGCAACCAAACAAACCAGACAGACCGAATAGACCAGATAGACCAGATAGACCAAATGAACAAGACTAGGAGAGATATAGATTCAGGAATAGATCATATTCGGCCGGAAGATTCAGGCTGGACCGGTTGCGGGCGAGACCGGCGATGATGCCCCGATGTTTCTTGCTGAGCCCGGACGTTTCAAAGGCCTGGCGAAAATGCTGCCAGCGCGCTGAAGTATCGGTGGCCAGGCTCGCTCGCTCCAACGGCGGCAGAGCGTGAATCGAAGTCGTGAGGGAACGAATGGCCTTCTCCACGCTCTCATAGGGCGGCGCCAGCTTGAGCTGGGCATAGAACGTTTCGAGGTGATGGCGAAATTCCTCTCGAAGCGCCAGGGTATGATCGGTTGGGGGAACGGTCGGTTCAGGCATAGTCATCAGAAGGATGATACGAGAAGCATTGCTGTTGTGACAACAGGCTGGGGCAAGCCCGGTCTGTCTGGTTGATCTGGTCTATCCGGTTTGTTTAGTTCATCGAGTTGGTCTGATTCAACCAAATAAACGAGACAGACCGAACAGACCAGAAAGACCAGACAGACCAATTTCAAAGGAGGTTCTAGTATGAAGCGCATCCAGGGATATGTTCTCGGACTCGTTGTCGTGCTCACCTTGGCCGGTTGTTCGTCCCATCGTCACCATGGGATGGGCGGCGAAGGGAAAGGGGAGGCCTACTGGCAGAAGGGTCAGCAGGACATGGCCGCCTTGATCGATCGGACCGTCAAGGATCAGGAGAAGGCAGGGCAAGTCAAATCGATCGTGAGTGAGATCGTTACTGAATTGAAAGCGAGCCGCGAGCAGGAGCGTGCTGGGCATCGTCGGCTCTATGAGATGAATGCAAACTACGCGGCGACCCCAGAGGAATTTACCAAGGCCCTGGATGATACGAACAATCGGCGGATGCAGTCGGCGACGAAGATTCTCTTGCTCCGTTTCAGGATGAAGGATCTCATGACCGTCGAGGAGTGGAAAGCCTTGTCGGATCAGATGTTGGCTTACAGCAGCCGCTATAAACACAGCGAGGCGGCGCCAAAGGCCAGCTACTAGCAGGCTGCTGAAAAAGTCTGCCAGCGGCGTTCTCCCCTCGAAAGCATCCTCAACGTAGCCCAGAGGCTACGCCTCCGGTGCTTTCATCGGCTGCGGCCTTGCTGGACAGTCTTTTTGAGCAGCCCTTGGAACATTGAGGCTAGCTTCGACCCGGTGCGGCTTTGAGAGGGATTGGCGTCCAGCTCGCGCCGGCGTCGGTTGAGCGATAGAGACCGCTGCCGTTCGTGCCGGCATAGAGAAGGCGCGGATCGCGCTGGCTCATCGCTAGGGCCCGAATATTCAGTGAGCCTAAACCGCTGTTGATGGCGGTCCAGGTCTGCCCGCTGTCGGGGCTTTTCCAGACTCCTCCTGGCCCTCCGATATAGAGAGTCTTCGGCTGGGTCGGATCGAGGAGGATGCTGCTCACGAAGAGATCGGGGAGCGATTGCCCGATTCGCTCCCATTGCTCTCCGCGCGTCGCGGTACGGAAGAGGCCCTTCGTGGTTCCGGCATAGACGATGTCCGGGTTGACCACATCGAAGACAATGACATTGACCCCTAGCGCCATGCCCCCCATCAGTTCCTGTTCCGGAATCAGCCCGTTATTGATTTTCTTCCATTCCGTTGCCGCGTTGTCGGATCGGTAGACCCCTCCCGTCGTTCCCGCATAGAGCACTCGAGGATCGCGGGGATGAATGGCGATGGAGACCACGATGTGGACTTCCTTCATCCCGGCCATGCGTTCTTCCCATTCACGCCCGCCGTCTTTGGTGTAAAAGACACCGACGGTCGTGGCGGCGTAGATCTGATCGTGGTCTGTCGGGTGGAAAACGAATTGATTGATAAAGGAGACGTGTTCTTTGAGTCCGACGTTGTGGGGAAGCCAATGTTGCCCGCCATCCGGGCTCTTGTAGACGGCATCGGCCATCGTGCCGGCGTAGATCGTGGCCGGGAATTCAGGATCGATCGCGAGCGTCGTCACCCGCCTGGCGCTGAAACTCGGGAAGCGCTCCCACAGCTGTCCCTCGTCGCGCGATTTATAGACCGCATCGTTCGTGGCGACATAGAGGATGTTCGCGTTGGTCGGGTGGAGCGCAATAGAGACGATCGCCTCGCTCTCTTTCTGACAGCCGGTGCCGGCAATGCAGAGGAATAGGGCAAGGGCGCAGGTGAGTAACCGTGGCTGGGTCTGGTAACCCCAATGCGTTGTCATTATGAGATAACAGCCTGTCCTGTGGTGATCGGCGAGAGACCTAATCACAGCGGTTGAAGGGGAGTCAAGATGGAGGAGCGGAATGGAATGCCCCCACGCTCCGGGTGCCTCGCTCGACCACACTAGGTCTCTCAGCCGCTTGATGCCGTAACTCGTTCCATTCAGAGCTTCGCT
>JANOOS010000077.1:0-3985 GCA_031421455.1 Nitrospira sp. | reverse complement strand
GGATCAGGGGTTGCGGTTCGCGGTGCGCGAGGGCGGCAAGACCGTCGGCTCCGGCGTCGTCACCGAAATTCTGGCGTAATGATTGGCCGGATGGATAGAGGAATGAATGGTTAAGGTTGAACAAAGAATCAGGATTCGGTTACGCGGGTTTGATTATCGTGTGTTGGACCAGTCCGTGGCTGAAATTGTCGAGACTGTCCGCCGGAGCGGAGCGAAGATTGTCGGGCCGATCCCGCTTCCTACGCGCATCGAGAAGTTTACAGTGCAGAGCGCCACGCATGCGGATAAGAAGGCTCGCGAGCAGTTCGAGATCAGAACGCACAAGCGTTTGATGGACATCATGGATGCCACTCCTGAAACGATGGATTCCCTGATGAAGTTGAATCTCGCTGCCGGGGTGGATGTCGAAATAAAGTTATAGGAGCGTAAGGGGTTAGGGGTGAGGGGTAAGGTGAAATCGAGCAGCGAGCGCCTTACGCCTTACGGTTCACGCCTCACGAATTGAAATGACGAACGGGTTATTGGGTAAAAAACTGGGGATGACCCAGATATTTGACGAGACGCGGTTTACGCCTGTGACTGTCATTGAGGCAGGTCCTTGCCGCGTGGTCACGATCAAGACAAAAGAGCGTGATGGGTATGAAGCCGTTCAGTTATCTTTTGGCGAAGTGAAAGAGCGCAAGTTGTCCAAGGCCGAGCTGGGTCATTTGAAGAAGACGGAGGCTCCAGCCACCCGCGTACTCAGAGAGTTTCAAAAAGTCGGAGAGGTGGTGGTAGGGCAATCTATTAAAGTCGATATTTTCAAAAAGGGCGACTGGGTGGATGTCATCGGTATTTCGAAGGGCAAGGGATTTCAGGGGGTAGTGAAGCGCCATCATTATGCCGGCGGCCCTGAGTCTCACGGGTCCATGTTCCATCGTCATCCCGGTTCGATGGGCGCAAGCTCGTATCCTTCTCGTGTCTGGAAAGGCAAGACGTTGCCCGGGCACATGGGAGCGAAGCGGATTACGGCCCAGCGATTGAAAGTTATTGAATCAAGGCCTGATGAGAACTTGCTGTTCGTTCGCGGGGCAATCCCTGGCGCGGCAAATGGACTGATCATGGTAAAAAAGTCGAAGAAGGGGTAGGTCATGCCCACGGTTGACGTCGTTGATTTAAAGAGACAAAAAGTCGGGTCCGTCGAACTTCCTGAAGAAGTGTTCGGCTGTAAGCCCCATACTGCGTTAGTCCATGAAGCGGTGGTGATGCAGCGTGCCTGTGAGCGTCAGGGGACGGCATCGACATTACGGCGAGGAGAAGTAGCTGGGTCCGGGAAGAAGCCATGGAAGCAAAAACATACCGGGCGAGCGCGAGCAGGGTCGATCCGTTCTCCTGTATGGCGTCATGGCGGATCGGTCTTTGGGCCGAAGCCGCGTGATTATTCCTACAGCATGCCGAAGAAGAAGTACCGTGCAGCGCTTCAAAGCGCGCTGTCGGCAAAGTTAGCCGACGGGCAAGTGGTGATTGTGTCGAATCTATCGTTGGATCAGCCGAAAACAAAGTTGTTGGCTCAAGTGCTGACCAATTTTGGCGCCGGGGCCTATGCCTTGATTGTGGCAGGCGCGGGGCATGCGGGATTGGCGCAAGCTGCAGGTAACCTCCCTAATGTGTGTGTGGTGGGGCCTGAAGGGTTGAACGTCTACGATATTGTTCGAGCTGAATTGATTCTGATTCCCGAACGTGAGTTGCTGCGGGTGAAGGAGGTCTGGTCATGAAGGCGGGTCTCCATAGCATTCTGTTGCAGCCGTTGCTGACCGAAAAGATTACCGCGATGCGGGAAAACAACAACACGGTGGGTTTTCTGGTTCACCCGGATGCAAATCGTCTCCAGATCAAGCAAGCGGTCGAAACGCTCTTGAAAGTCAAAGTCGAGCGGGTGAACGTGATAAATGTTCTCGGGAAGGTTAAGCGGTTGGGGCGTTTCTCCGGTAAGCGATCGGATTGGAAAAAGGCTTTCGTCAAGCTTAAGCCAGGCGAGAAGTTGGAACTGTACGAGAGCGCGTAGTAGGCATTGCACCGGGTTGACCGCAGTGTGCTGGAAGGACGACTGTAGTATGGGAATCAGAGTATACAAGCCGAGGACTCCGGGGCGTCGTGGGATGACTGCGGTGACCACCGAAGAACTGTCGAAGAAGAGGCCTGAGAAATCGCTCACGTCATTCCGTCGCAGTACCGGTGCCAGGAACAACGATGGCCGGACGACTGTGCGGTTCCGGGGGGGCGGGCATAAACGTCTCTATAGAAAAATTGACTTTAAGCGAGACAAGGTCGGAATTCCTGGGACCATTGCCGCTCTTGAATACGACCCCAATCGGTCCGCAAGAATTGCCTTGGTGCACTATAAGGACGGCGAGAAACGATATATCCTGGCGCCGGTTGGCTTAAAAGTCGGTGATGTAGTCCAGTCCGGTGTTGGATCGGAAGTTCGTACCGGGAATGCGTTGCCCCTGTCCAGTATGCCGTTGGGAACTACGATTCATAATATCGAGTTGAAGCCAGGAAAAGGCGGCCAGATGATTCGTAGTGCGGGAGGCGCAGCGCAGGTGATGGGGCGGGATGGTGACTATGTGCAGGTGCGGCTAAGATCCGGTGAAATGCGCAAAGTTCTTTCAACCTGCATGGCAACGGTTGGGCAAGTTGGGAATACGGATCACGAGAATATTAATGTCGGGAAGGCGGGCCGCAATCGATGGCTGGGCCGGCGTCCCAATGTGCGCGGTGTCGTAATGAACCCAGACGACCATCCGCATGGTGGCGGCGAAGGAAAGTCCGGACAGGGCAACCCCCATCCGGTCTCCCCGTGGGGTCTTCCGACAAAGGGTTATAAGACCCGGAACAATAAGGCGACGGACAAGTTCATTATTTCCCGCCGCAAGTAGGAGTACGCGATGCCGAGGTCAGTCAGTAAGGGCGCATTTGTTGACGACCATCTGCTCCAGAAGGTGGAGCGGATGAATCAGAATAAAGATCGTAAGATCATCAAGACCTGGTCGCGACGATCTACGGTCATTCCCGATATGATCGGACATACGTTCGCGGTTCATAACGGGAAGAAATTTATTCCGGTCTTCGTGACGGAAAACATGGTCGGGCACAAGTTGGGAGAGTTTGCTCCGACCAGGTTCTTTAAGGGACATGGGCACGCCAGGACAGAGAAGTCAGTCGCCCTCAAGTAGGCGGCAGACTCAGGTCTCGGTACACTCGATTGGATAGGACGGTTATGGCTGAAGCACAAGCAGTTTTACGTTTTGTACGTATCTCTCCGAGGAAAGCCCGCCCGGTGATCGATTTGATCCGGGGGCAGCAAGTTCCAATGGCCTTGGCGTTGCTTCGGAACTTACCACGCCACGCGTCGAAGGTGGTAGAAAAGCTCTTGAGGTCTGCCGTAGCCAATGCGGAACAAAAAGAGATGGGCGACAGCGACTCGATGGTGGTGTCAAAGGCATTTGTCGATTGTGGGCCGACGTTAAAACGCTTTCGGTCTCGGTCTCAGGGGCGTGCGAATGCCATTCAAAAACGGATGAGTCACATTACGGTCGTTGTGTCAGCTGCGAGCGTGAAAGAAAAGAAGTGATAGATGGGGCTAACGGAACTGGTTCATTTTCTGTCTGAGTGAGGCACGGCTAGTTATGGGGCATAAGACACATCCGATCGGGTACCGGCTAGGATACAACGTCAATTGGTCATCTCGGTGGTATGCCAGCAAAGATTACGCGAAGTTGCTCCATCAGGATATCAAGATCCGCAAGATGGTCAAGCAGCGCCTTTTTCATGCCGGTGTGGCCAAGGTTGAAATCGAGCGGTCTGGAGATCAGACGCGGGTGATTATTCATACGGCGCGCCCCGGTATCATCATCGGCCGTAAGGGGGCTGAGGTCGATAAGCTCAAGGCGGAGTTGGCGAAGAGCTACGGCGGCCAGGTCTACATTACGGTGAAGGAAATCAA
>JANOOS010000076.1:0-9502 GCA_031421455.1 Nitrospira sp. | reverse complement strand
GGCGTCCCGCATTGTGCTGCGGGACGCCTCATCTCAGCCATTTCTACTTCTTGCGGATTTTTCGGTTCGGCAGATGACCGGAGCGTACCTGGCAGGCCAATACATCCATGATCACGCGAGTGGAGATCAGAGCGGTGATCTCGGCTGCGTCGTAGGGAGGAGAGCATTCTACAATCTCAATTCCGGCTATAGGCTTGCTGTCCGCGATGACCTGAAGGAACTTCAACACTTCACGCGGCAAGAACCCGCCCGGCTCAGGCCAGCCGGTTCCAGGCACGAAGGCGGCGTCCAAACAATCAACATCGAAACTCAGCCAGACGGCGTCGACGCCGTCCCAGGCCACTTCGAGCGCTCGTTTCGCGGCATTCTCAATTCCCATCTCTACACAATCGGTAACGGTCATGATGGTGGTTTGACGTTCACGTCCGGACTTCACACCGGGTCGTGGCGCTTGCCAGCCACCGATCCCGATCTGCACGAGATTTTTTGCAGGCACATTGGGAATATTCGTCGCGTGAAACCAAGGAGTGGTGTGCATGCGTTCGTCAAGATCGGTCTCTTGTGTGTCCACATGCCGGTCAAAATGAATGATGCCAAGCTTGCCTCCATTGAGATTCTCGGCGATTCCCCGCACGGTCGCGAAGCCAAGGGAATGGTCGCCGCCGAGCACCACGGGAAAGGCCCCACTAGCGTAGACATGCGAGACGCCCTTGCTGACCTGATCGAACGTCTTTTCAATGTTGCCGGGGATGGTAAACACATCGCCGAGATCGCACATGGAAATGGACTCGCGTAGATCCACGCCAAGCTCGAAGCTGTAGGACCCATACAGCGCCGAGATCTTGCGAATGCCTTGGGGGCCAAATCGCGTACCGGCCCGATAGGTTGTGCCGCCATCGAACGGCGCCCCGAGAATCGCCACGTCATACTGGCCGCACTTTCGGACATCTTCTATGTAGGGGGCTTTGGCAAAGGTATTGATTCCAGCAAAGTGAGGGAGTTCTCCCCGGCTGAAGGTGGGGATTCGCCGGTCCTTAATGGAAGCGGCGCCGGGCAGGCCTAATTCAAGACCCCGAGCTATTTCTTCTTCATACTTCGTGGTCGGCAGCAGCGCCTCCGCTTCGACAGCATATTTCGCCTCCGGGCCATAGTTGTCATGTAAGGGTATCTTGCCTTGATATCTCCGCTCTTTAGCCAAAACGTCACCCCCTTATTGTCGGTCTGTCTGGTTTGTTTAGTCTGTCTCGTCTATTTGGTCGTTGATTGTCCTGAGTCAAACAAAACAAACCAGATAGACCAGAGCAACCAGATGAACCGATATTAGGAGCGCAGGGAAGGGGAAGTCAAACGAAGCTAGCCGGTAGTTGGGCCTCATTTTTAGTTTCTCGAAATACTAGCAACGGTAAGAAACTTCAGTTCGATTGATGCTTGACGGAATACGTGAATCGCCTGAGAGTATGATCCGCGCATTTCTGATATGAAAATCAAAGAGCGGATTCTCGGTCGGTGTCTGTATGCATCCTGAAAGGAGGTTCTGATGGCGAAGAACAAGATCACAGCAGGAAGAACCAAGAAATCCGGTACTCCGGCTATTCCAAAACGAAGTGCGGTTCCCGATCGTCTCGATCTGCGCGACAGGCTCTATCAGCCGCCGGTGGCAGTGGTGCCGGACTTGGTGTTTGATCCAAAGACCGACATCCCCGTGCTCGATCAGAGACAGACTAACGCCTGTACAGGCTTCGCGCTGGCAAGCGTTGTGTCTCACTTGCAACAATCCCCGAAGCGTAAGCAGATGGATTGTTGCGTATCCCCTACATGTTGTATTCCATGGCGCGGCGTTATGATGAATTTCCCGGCGACCCAGATGTCGATGCAGGGTCGAGTCTGCGCGGCGCGATGAAAGGGTGGTACAAACATGGCGCCTGCTCAGACAGGCTGTGGACCTCGGAAATAATGCCGACTGACCACATTGCAAAGTGTTCAGACGACTGGTGGCTTGATGCCGTCCGGCGGCCTTTGGGGGCCTATTACCGCATCGACACGCGGTCTATTACGGATATGCACGTCGCTCTCAACGAGATCAGCATTCTCTATGCCAGTGCGGTCTGCCACTCCGGCTGGGATGATGGATTCTCTAAGAGGTCGCAGCCTAAAGGCGGGCACTGGGCGATACCACGTCGGAAGGCAAGCATGAGCGACGGTGGCCATGCCTTTGCGATCGTCGGCTATAACCAAGTGGGGTTCATCCTGCATAACTCGTGGGGAACACGTTGGGGCACGAAAGGCCGCGCAGTATTACCGTATGAGGACTGGCTCGATAATGCGATGGATTGTTGGGTGGCACAGCTGGGGGTGGTGACTGAACTGCACCTGACGATCGCGCAGTCGCCGTCGCTGCGCCTGGATGCCGGAAAAGTACAGCACGCCGGCGAGTCTTCGTTACGCAGGCGAGAAATCAGCCCCTTCATCATCAACATGGAGAATAACGGTAGGCTCAGCAACACCGGCGATTTCCGCACGCAAGATTCTGACATCGAGGCGTTGGTTACGCACCATCTCCGCATGGCACGGACCGCTTGGGGCTTGGGCAAGAACGATCCTGTGGATATTGCTATCTACGCGCATGGCGGTCTTACGTCTGAGGACGATGCGGGAGAAACAGCGGCAAAATGGATACCAGCGTTGTACGAACAGAAGATTTTTCCTATCTTCCTCATGTGGAAAACAGACCTCTGGTCCACGCTAACAGGGCGCCTTGAGGATATCGTAAAAGGCCAGACGCGTCCCACTGGCGGGTTCTTCGACGGCGCCAAGAGTTGGTTGAATGAACGGCTCGAAAAACTACTGGCCACGCCTGGGACGGCGATCTGGAGCGAGATGAAACAGAATGCGGACGCGATCTCCAATACGGCAGAGAGTGGAGGCATGAAGCTCTACAGGGCCTGCCAACGATCGCCGTACTTTGTCGATCTGTCCAAGGTGCGGCTGCATCTCGTCGGCCATTCTGCCGGATCAATCCTGCACAGTCATGTCGTCGATCGACTGGGCGGGCAAGGCTGGACGTTCGAAAGCGTGAACTTTATGGCGCCGGCGGTGCGAGTGGATCTGTTCGAGGAGACGGTCGTACCGGCCATTAAGAGTGGCAAGGTCAAGCGCTTTAGCCAGTTCCATCTATCCGACGACATGGAACAGAAGGATCCGACCTGTAAACCGATTCTTGGCTACAGCCGCTCGCTGCTCTACCTGGTGTCGCAATCGCTCGAACAAGGACTATCGACGCCGATACTCGGCCTGGAGAAATATTTCAATGACAAGATTGCATCAAAGAATTTACCAAACGTCTATACCTGGGCTGCTCCTGGCAAAGAATCGAAAAGCACGACACATGGCGATTTCGATGGCGACCAGGTGACGATGGCGAGCGTGATTGCGCTGATAAAGGCTTGAGTTTTAACTCCAACTACAACACGACCGGCCCTGTTGGGCGATGGTGTTGCCATGCCAAAGCATTGCTACACACACTTGAGTGCTGAAGACCGTGAGACGTTGAGCCTGGGCCTGGCCCACGGCCATTTGCTGCGGATGATGGCGCGGGTGTTGGGCGCGCCCCCAGCACCGTGAGCCGCGAGTCGGTCCGCAACATCACGCGAGGCCACCCCTATCGCGCTGTACGGCGCAGACCTTGGCGGTCACCCGCGGCGGCCACGCAAACTCCTCTACCCGTGGCTGTGGCAGCAGGTCCAGACCCACCTGGCCCAAGGTTGCTCGCCCGAACAGATTGCCGGACGCCGCCACCCCGCCTCCGTTTCCTCTCCGAGTTTCCTTTCCAATCTGCCTCGTATTGCTCATGAGGGTTCGTCTCGAAATCGTTGAATTGGGTCGCAAGACCGGCGTGCGGAGGACTGGGACGCGATGTGCTCGTATGGTATCGGCGTGAGTTAGGCTTGGCTGATTTCGAGGTGATCTATACAGTTTATCAGATCAGAGAGGTCTGTTTCGAGAGTGTGAATGTGCTGGTCGAACTGGGCAAATGAGAGCTGCGGGAGGGCTTGCCTTTCTTTGAACTCGTCACGAATTTCTCCGCGCGGTTCTTCTAACTCATGGCAAAGAGTGGTGTGGTCTTCTGCAATCCGGCGGATGTCGCTTCTGAGCGCTTCGGATACTAGGCTAAAATGACGTTTGATCTCTTCCAGCTGCTCGGAGTTCATGGTTCGTTTGTATAAATGGATCTATTTGAAAATGCAACGGGAATTTCCGTCAGCACGACAAAAATTGTTGCTTGTTGAGAGGAGCGGGATAGTGCCGATGTCTGTGCGGGTTACGATCAGGCTGCTTTTTTGAGAGACTCGTTGCCCTCCGCTTGCATCTTCAGTTGCAGAAGATGCTGCTCGAGTTCAAGGATGCGCCTGCCTCGTTCGGCTAACTGCAGCTCGACTCCTTGGGGTGCGGTCACCGGGCTCTCGATCGCTTGCAATTTCGAGGTGGCGTCTCTCAACTCATACCGGGCCTTCTCCAGCATCTGCTCTTTGATGCGCATCATGGCGGTGACGTCGGCGAGCAGCTGTGCGTCCTTGCCGGCGGAAACGTGCCTCAGCAGCCATCCGACTGCTCCGCCGATTCCAGCGGCAATGAGAAGGCATCCCAGCATTTGGTTGATGAACATGGTCATAACTCAGGCTGTCCTTTTAGTCGTACTTCGATTCGCCGGTTGCGCTGGAGGCCGGCCCGATTCTCCCTCACAGACAGTGGACGTGAGGCGCCATAGCCGACGGCGGTGAACTGGTTGCTCAAGCCGTGTTTGCTGAAGTAGCGCCGCACGGCATCAGCGCGGCGCTGGCTGAGTTGAAGGTTATACTCCGGCTCACCGTACTTGTCCGTATGGCCGCCGATCTCAATGGCCGTGTAGGGGGATTGCCGTAATTCTGCAGTCAGTTGGTCCAACGTGGCAAGACTGGCGGGAGTCATCGTTGAGCTCTTCGATTCAAACTCGATGGATGAACGAGTGAGAATCTCATTCAGTTTCTTCTGGAGCGAGGCGGGGGAGGCGACAGTCAGCGATGGAGCGGCCGGTGAGGGGATTACCGGTAGAGATGGAGCCTTTGGGATCTGGGCCAGCACCAGAGAAGGGGTTTTCGTGACGGAAACTTTCTGGGATAGAAGAGCGGGGGCTGGAGCCTTCGGGGATGGGGCAGCCACCAGTACTGGAGCCTTTGTTGCTGGGGTTTTCGGGGATGGGGCTGTGGAAGAGGGAACCTTCGTCGATCGGCCTGCCATGATTGGACCAGCCAGAATGCGATCTTCCAATTCCAGCCCTGTCTGCGTCAGAGGAGCAATAGTTTGTAGTACCGTGGCCTTGTCACGGGCGCTGACGACTTGGCCGCTTACGACAATCGTGCGGCCGTCGATGATGATGGAGCCGCGTTCTTTCATTTGCCCTAAGACAGGGAGGATTTGAGCGACGTTGTCGGCCCAGGCGACAGTTCCCACTCTCGGATCTACCGCTAATTCATCGACGATATTCCCTGGTGTAGTTCCATAGAGCTCTTGGGCCTGCTGAAGGATTGCGGCCTTGCTGGCTTCATTGGGGAGTGAGCCACGCAGGATCAGCATTCCATACTCTACACGCGCATGAAAGTTCGCGGGGATGGGAACGGTCGATGCTATCGGTTGAGAAGCGTGTCGTGGAAGGCAGAGAAAGGCAAGGAGGGCAAATGCAACAATTCCAGCTGCTAAAATCGCTGCACTCTTCATGGATCACCTCTTGGACGAACTGACATCTGCAAGTATCAGTAAAACCTACCACATAAGTGAAAAAATGGTGGCAGGAGCCACTTTTAGCTAAAATAATTTTTCAATATCTGAATCTTGGACAGGATGCGATCGGAATGTCTGGTTTCTGGAGATTGGGAGAAGCAATCGCAAACTGTGAGTTCACGAGGTTCGCGATCGCGTTGTCTTATATGGAAGCTTCCACCTGGGTTTTGGATAGCAATTGCACGGCTAGGCGACTTCACGTCGAGAGTAGATGGTATCGCCTATGATTTCAATTGGTTACAGGCATGGAAGCGCTGGTTACATCTCGATCAGAGTCGCTCGCCGTATTTGCGATAATGCTCTCTTTTGGCTTCATCGATCCATTTGCCTCGCTTGATCCGCTCTGGGGCGGTGTAGAGTTTCTTTGCAATCTTGTCGATATCCTCCGGCTTCCAGCGTGCAATCTGAACGAAGGTATACATCCCCATCTTGTTCAGGGTCCGCGCAAAGGCGGGGCCGATGCCGTGAATCTTACTCAGGTCGTCTTTCTGTGCATTCTTTACCGCTTTCGTTTGTTCGATCTCTAGGCTCAGCTGACTCCCATTTTGACCGGTCTGGCGAGGTGCCACGGCTTCCTTATCGGCTTTGATGCGGGCTTGAGCCTGGACTTCGGCCGGACGTTTTCGAAGACGGGTTTGCTCCTCTTGCTTTTCTCCCGCCAGCGTCACTTGACTGGTCACTTGTTGCTGCTTTTCGAGTTCCTGAACCTGGCGCTGCAAGGCATGGATCTGTGCGTCTCGCTCATGCAGGAGTTGTTCATCGAGCTGGAGCCGAGCTTGGAGTGTGTCTTGTGTTGCGAGTTGGTTTTGTAACGTGACAATCTGCGCTTCGTGTTGCGTGAGGGCACGGGCATATTTCGTCTCCCACTCAGTCGGTGATGCCTGCTGCTCCTTCAACTGCTCCTGGAAATGTTCGAGTGTGTCGATGCGCCGGTCTCGTTCGGCCAGTTGGCTGTCGAGTCGGTGCAATGAAGCTCGATGCTCGGCCTCTCGATCGGAGAGTTGCACTTCCAGCCAATGGACCCGCCCTTGGGCTGGTTCGAGTTCCTTCAGGCGCGCGCGCAGCAGATCGGCTTCCAGAACACCGGCTTCCAGCTCGACGATGCGACGTTGAAGATTATGTCGTTCTTGCTCGTTCGACACGAGCGTTTGCTGGGCAGCTTGGCTGGTGATATGTAATCGCTGAACTTCTTCCGCCTGTGCAGCTGCGGTAACCGAGTCAGACTCGCTTGCGCGTCGGCGAGCAGAAGCGTCTTCCGCTTCCAGGACCGTCAGCTTCTGTGAGCGAAGAGACAGCTCTTCTTGAAGCGCCAGAAGGCGGTCGTTTCGTGCCGCGAGTTCCTGCTGCGTGGATTGGCTGAGCTCTTCCGATTCGATCATCTTGCTTTCGAGCAGCTGCATCGCAGCGGTTTGAACGTTCAGCTCATATCGCGCCTTTTCCAGCATCTGTTCTTTGACGCGTAGGGTGGCAGTCACTTCCGTGAACTGTTGTGTGAGTAGGCTGGTGGACAGATTTCGCAGCAGCCATCCAACCACGACGCCGATGCCCCCAGCAATGAGAAGACAACCAAAAATCTGGCCGATGAGCGTGATCATAGGTCACCAGTTCCTTTTATTCGCAATTCAATACGACGGTTGCGTTGCAACCCAGCCCGCGTCTGTGCCACCGACAGCGGTCGTGAGTCGCCATAGCCGACGGCGGTGACCTGATTGGTCAAGCCGTGACTGATCAAGTAGTGCCGCACGGCTTCAGCGCGGCGGCGGCTGAGTTGAAGATTATAGTCCGGCGCACCGTACTTGTCCGTATGGCCGCCTATTTCAATACCTGTGTTAGGAGCACGACGCAAGATCGTAATCAGCTGGTCGAGTGTGACCCGACTGCGAGGAAGCATCGTCGTGGCGTTCGACTCAAATTCGATGGAGCCTCGCGTGAGGGTCTCATCTAATTTCTTCTGGAGCGTAGGGGAAGGAGCCGCGAGCTGAGCCGCGAGGATATGATCTTCCAGCTTCAGTCCTGTTTGCGTCAGCGCGGCGACGTCTTGCAGCATGGTGGCCTTGGCGCGATCGCTATCGACTCGACCGCTGAGAACAAGCGACCGCCCATCAATGATGACGGAACCTCGCTCCACCATGCGCCCTAAGATGGGAAGGATCTTGGGAACGTTATCGACCCACGCTGCGGGTCCCACGCTCGGGTCCACGGCTAACTCATCGACAACCCGGCCAGGCGTTGCGCCATACAGTTCGTGGGCTCGTTGAAGGATTGCGGTTTTGATAGCCTCACTGGGGAGTGAGCCACGGAGGGTCAGGGTTCCCTTCTCTATACGCGCATGAAAGCTGGCAGGGGTGAGGGAGCTTGAGGCTATCGATGTCGGAAGATGGCGCGGAATACAGACCGCAGCAATAAAAGTAAGCGCGATAGCGCCTGCGCCTAGAATCGCTCTCCGCATCATGAATCAACTCTCGAGCGGAAGGTAGCTGAAAGTCCTGTGACCCTACCATACTGCACGAGTTCATACCAGACAGTATTTATGAGCCAAACTCGCACAATCGCAGCGCTAACTTATATGAGCACACGTAAGATCCTCGTTTAACCTCAACCTTTACATTAGCCTGATTCATGCGCGATCCGTGGGCTCTCCATTCCCCTTGTAAGGTGTACCTTCATTTGCTATTCTTCGCCCGCCTTCCGAGTCTCATAATATCTCTTGATCGTCTTTTAAGGAGTTTTTATGGCCGGCATTAAGCGGGCATTAATCAGCGTATCGGACAAGACCGGCGTGGTGGAGATGGCGAAAGGGCTTGTGGCCCTGGGGGCTGAGATTCTCTCGACCGGAGGAACGGCAAAGGCCTTGCGCGAAGCAGGAGTGATGGTGACCGATGTGGCTTCGTACACAGGCTCACCGGAAATTCTTGATGGCCGTGTCAAGACACTGCACCCCAAGATTCATGGTGGCCTACTGGGACGCCGTTCGCTCCCTGCCCATGTCGCGCAGATGGAACAGCATGGAATTGGACCCATCGACGTGGTCGTGGTCAACCTCTATCCCTTTGAGGCGACTATTGCGAAACCCCACTGTCCTTTTGAAGAAGCCATTGAAAATATCGATATCGGTGGACCGTCGATGCTCCGATCCGCAGCCAAAAACCATGAAGATGTTCTGGTAGTCGTCGATCCGACGGATTATCAGCGCGTACTCGATGCGGCGAAGACAGGGACGGCGTCGCGCGAGTTACGGCGCGAGTTGGCAATGAAGGTATTCCAACATACGGCGCGCTACGACAGTCTGATTGCCGGGTATCTTGAAAAGCAGGCGCAAGGCAGCGAGGTCAAGTTTCCTCGGATATTGTCCTTGCAGTTCGAACTGGCAGAGATGCTCCGCTATGGTGAAAATCCGCATCAGCAAGGGGCCTTCTATCGAGAGCTGCATTCGTCCGAGCCGTCGGTCTCGCGTGGAAAGATTCTGCACGGCAAGGCGATGTCGTACAACAATTTCCTCGATGCCAATTCGGCGCTCGAACTGGCAAAAGAATATGACGAGATCGCCGTCGCGATTATCAAGCACAATAATCCCTGCGGTGTAGCATTGGGTGCGACGCCTCTCGAAGCCTATGTGAAAGCCCGTGAGACCGATCCCGTCTCGGCATTCGGCGGCGTCATTGCATTTAATCGCCCTGTGGATTTGGCC
>JANOOS010000075.1:0-7669 GCA_031421455.1 Nitrospira sp. | reverse complement strand
ACTGCTGATCGTGCATACTCGCGAAGGCCATCTGCCAGACCTTTCTGATTGTCCACCGTACAAACTGGAGCGCAGCCGGAGGGCCAATGCGGAAATTGGCTCAAAAGGCCCGCTCGGTCGCTTGCTGGTGCGCGGCGAAGTCGGGTACGATTTCGTGGAGGCCTTACGTCCCCAGGCTGGAGAGATCGTTATCGACAAGCCTGGCTATAGTGCGTTTGCTCACACCATGCTGCAACAGGCACTGACCAGGCGCGGCATTGAGACGCTGATTATTACAGGCGTTACCACAGAGGTTTGTGTCAGCTCAACCCTACGTACTGCTGTCGATCTTGGTTACCGTTGTATCACTGTGAGCGATGCCTGCGCTTCGGGTGATCCGGCCTTGCACAAGGCCGCGTTGGCCATGATTGGTGTGGAAGGCGGCGTTTTTGGCGAAGTCGCCACGACCGCCGCGGTTGTCGAGCGACTCGCACGATGACCCAGGTCAGAAAGTCAGGCGATTGCACAAGCTGTGGCGGAAGCATCGGCAGTGAGGCATTGGAAACAAAGTGTTCGAAGCCCTTAGAGTTGCTGTCGACACGGTCTGGTCGCGAATCACGGGAGCAGTTGTGATGGTATGTCAAGTGCGCCGAAGAGATTGACCATGAGCTGGGCGACTCGCTGGAAATTACAGAAAGGAGGAACGCATGTCGACCATTGAGACATCCATTGAGGTCAACGTGCCTGAGTATACGGCCTACGCTCAATGGATGAAATTTGAGGAGTTTCCTCAGTTCATGGAAGGGGTGAAAGAGGTCTCACGGCTGGATGGCAAGCGGTTTCATTGGAAAGCAGAGATTGCAGGCCAGGAGAAAGAGTGGGAGACGGAGATCACAGAGAAGACGGCGGACCAGCGTCTCGCGTGGACGAGTCGAGGCGGTGACATCAAGGGATGGGTCGTGACATTTCACCGGCTCGCGGATGCCAAGTCAAAGGTCATGCTGCAAGTAGAACATGACCATCAGGGTTTGGCGGAAAATGCAGGAGAGGCATTGGAAGTGGTGTCTCAGCGTGTTCAAGGAGATCTGGAACGATTTAAAGCATTGATCGAAAAGCGTTGGCGCCCGCCAGGTCGCGACACTATCTTCGATAATTTTCCTATGTAGGGCACACAAAGGGATTTGATTCCTTAGACTGGGGGCTGGACCCGTGCTCTCGGAACAGAGGAGGGATGGGTAGCCTAGCCGTCCTCCTGCTCGCGGAACGCGTACAATCAAGGGGAACGGCGGGTTCTCGTACCCCGTCCGTTCCCCTACTTTTTCTGTCGCATTGCGCTACGATTTTAGGGGACCTGAATGACACCGCATGCCCAACGTACCCCGCCACCGCCCAATGGAGCCGGTTGGTCTGCGTAATTATCGCCCCCTGCGTGGATCATCAGAGCACGGCCTTTGAGGTCAGCCATCTTCAAACGTGGTGCCAAGACAGGACTGGTGTTGCCAGTTGCATCCGCGGACAATGCAGGCAAATCCCCCAGATGACCGTCCCCCCAGGGCGCGCTATGGCGTTTGCTACCTGCTGGATCATAGTGGGGGCCGGCCGCTAGCGCGGGCATTTTTTTGCCATCTTTTTCCTTAGGCTCGCAACTCGCATTTTCATGCACATGAAACCCATGTAATCCAGGTGGTATGCCGGTGAGTGCGGGGCTAAACACGAGGCCGTGCTCCGTTTCACTGATTGTGATTTGGCCTATCTCCTTCCCCACACCATTCTCATCAACAAGATTCATCAGGACGCCGGTATCTGCTTGTGCAGCGGCACTTACAGACAGTGCGCCCAGGAACAAAAGGAAACGGATCTCTTTCTTCATGGCTTTTCTCCCCTTCGAGGAACCAGGTTTAGGATTAATCGCCCCTATCGAGGACACGCATTTTCCGCAGTTCTTGATGACTTGTCAATGCTCTTGAGAGAATCAAAAAGTGTCAGGAATCATTTTCGGAAATAGATAGCGCTTCCAAGGCAGGAGCAGAATGCCGCGCTCTCGAACGCAAGGCGTTACCAGGCCGTACGATCTGACCAAGACCCACCTCATCAACCGTTCAAACCTGTGCCACGAGTCGGCCCTTGCCTTCAGCCAGCCTTTATCCAGGGCCAGTTTACGCGGGGTTAGGAGGGTATCCCTCTTGCTGATCTCTCCCTGGTTTCCATGTGTGGCAGAGAGGGCGTTCCATGAACATGAAAAGGGGGATCCGATGGCACCAGTATTGGAACTCGATCGGCAGACAGACTCGTTTGTGCGGCAACTCGAAGACCAACGGAAACTTGAAAAGACCCTGTTGGTCGAACGGGTTCGCGGAACGAAAGAAGGGCTGGAGTCGGTTTTCAACGACATCAAGAGCCGTGTGGCGATGCTGGAGAAGCTGAACGGGTCGGCAAGCGCCAGCTGCATTGCGCCGATCGGCTGGAGCAAGCTGATCTTTACCGGGGCGGATAGTGTCTCGGCGCCGAACACCATTGGATTCGGCGACCGGGATGAAACTCTGTGCAGGCTCGATCAGATCAAGTATCTTGAAGACACGCACTACCTCCGTCTTGCTGCCAATCCCCACTATGTGGAGCATGTGCTGCCGAATAAATCGGTCCAGGCGCGCGTCGGGGCGAATCCTTCGCTCTGGGATACGCTCGGATACGTCCACGCGGGATACACGACCTTGCTGCAGATTCCCGCCTCGATGGAACCGACGACGGTGTCGATCATGTCGCGGGTGAACACCCTGTTCAATTGGGTCGAAACGAATGCGATCGGAGACGAGTGGTACGCCCATGTGTCGGCTACCGTGCGGCTGTGGGTCACCTATGATGGCGAGTTTCGTCAGGCGCCGCCCGCCCAGTTCGTAAATCTTCTCGCCTCACCCAAGCAATTGCGGACGCATCAGGACATTGCGTCACCTGCGCCGAGCGCGGCCCTTACGATGCAAGTTTCCGCTTCAGCCGGCAGCGGCACAACAATTAGCGTGTACGAATCCATCGAACTCGTCGCCACCACGCCGAACGGCCATGCCTACCTCGACGGCATATTTTCGTGGGAACCGTTGGCAGTGCAGTTAAGAGAGGGATAAGGAGCCTTACCCAGCAGCGTGATTCTTGACTCCACGCTAGGCGCAGCCTAGACTTAGCGGAATCATAACAAAAAGAGGGTGACCGATGCCGACTGCGAAGAAACAGGCGCTCGAAATGGTCAAGAAATTGCCGGACAAGGCGACATGGGACGATATTATGTATGGAGTGTACGTGCGTAAGAAGATCGAAGCCGGGATTCAAGCTGCCGATGAAGGGAGAGTGGTGTCCCACGAAGATGTAAAGAAGCGCTTCATCAAGAAATGACCCGCCTCGAATGGACCGAACCCGCCGTTGCCGATCTCGAAAATATCCAAGACTACATCGCGAAAGACTCTGCCGAATATGCCGATGCGCTGATCGAGCGGCTGATTTTGTCCGTCGACCGGCTCGAATCGTTTCCAGAAAGCGGTCGGCTGGTCCCCGAATCAACAGACCCAAAGGTCCGCGAGCTTCTTGTCGAAAGCTATCGAATTATTTACCGATTGAAGAAGGGGAGCGTCCAGATCCTTGCAGTTGCCCATGGCGCGAGGAATCTCGCAGGTATGAAGCCCAAGCCTTGGGCGAAGCGATAGGCGTATTTTATTTGGCAGAGTAGAGCGCCTGCACGATTTCTGTCGTATTGAAGAGCATCGCGTTCAGACGGGTATAGGCAGCGTGGCCGTAGTAGTGGTCGCGCACATTGGTTGACCCGGTGGAATCTTTGTAGTCGGCGAGAATCCCCAGCCCCTCACTCGGGATACGGACGGCGCGGCGGGCACATTCCAGCCAACGTTCGAATCCATCAAACGGTTCGACTATTTCCCATACGGCTTTGTTTGCTGCTTTCGCCTCATTGGTGGTCGGCACAGCATCGCTGCAGGCCACAGCCAATTCTTGGATGTAATCTCCGCCCCATGCGATCGGCATTTCCATCGTGATCTGAGGCAACTCCATTTTCGAGAGCCAGGTCTTTCCATCGGTCCGCATGCTTCGGTGGTTCACGATGTGCAGCAGTTTTCCCAATCCGGAAGGATCCCACCCATAGCGTATCGGCATGCCAAACGTGACGACATCCAGCATCGCTCCATTGAGGAGGGTGCCGTTCGCCAGCAACGGAGCGACACGTTGGATCGTCGAGGCGATGTCTGGCCGATTGCTCTGCGAGGCAAAATCCGACAAAAGGTCAAGCAGCCGTTTCCGGCTGCTATTCGCGGTCACACATAAGAGGTTTGAAACAAGAGCGAGCACTAACCCGGCCTGCCCATGAGCCTGCACGAGGATCCGATCTCCTTGGCCCAGCTTGTGTGCCTCAACCCGGTCGCGAAGACATCCAAGCATCGAGACAGCCGCCATGGCTCGGCCCAGATGATGGTGTTCACAGGACCAGAGTTCACGGGCGCAAAGGATCGGCTGATCCGGGCCTCGGTTGAGCGACTGTCCCATCAGTTCCAGGTAGGCATTCGTGAAATTGCCGGCATCCCCGATCTGATCATCGAGTAGCCTCTTGGTCGCATCATTATTCGCGAGCGGTGGCTTCAACCCTCCGGGCAGCGGGGGAATACCATTACTGCTTTCACGCATCAGGGCCAATAAGGCATCGAGTCCCGTCACGCCGCGCGAGTAGCCACGTTTGAGCCCGCCCAGTTCATCCAACCGTTGTACTCCAAAGACATCGGTCCCCATGATGGAGCCATGCAGCAAGACGATCACGCGTACACCGGCTTGCGACAGGCGCTTGCCGAGTGCGGCCATCGCGTCTTGCCCGGGAGGCGATTCTGGCAGGGCAGTCGAGGCCACATCACGAGCGGTGATCCGCTCGCCGGGATTCTTTCGAGACATCTCGTCATGCTGAAAACTGTTTTCAATCGGCATAGGGGAGTTACATACCTGACTGTTGGGAGTGACTGCAACGAAGGAGTTGGCAGGGGAGCAACCAAACCGTCCTTTGTGCTCGCAGAACGCGCACGATGAAACGGTGCTCGTTCGATGCGCGCAGTGAAGGACGGTCTGGTTGCTCCCCTTAGGGTAAGGCGGGGAAAATCAGAAGGTCCTTTCCCTGGCTTACGGCACGTTTCGGCATGCCAGAGGGTGACTCATCGAGGCCATCAGAGGAGAACGTAAACAAATACGCTCGAAAGTTAGTTGGTCGTTGCGGCCTGGCAGCTTGTTATTAGAGGAGAGATGTTTATCGAACAGCCGTTGGGGTAGATTCCGGGCGGTCTGGTGCTGGCTTGGGCTGGATCTGGCTCTTGGGCATGACGGCGGTGGCACTGCACGTTTTGCTGCCTTCGTCGATCCGGCGATCCACGATCTTCACGCCTTGGAGATATTCCTGGACGATTTCTTCCCTGGTGAGTTCGATGTCCTGTTCCGCCTCTCGGCCGGTCCGCTCGCGAACTCGGTCGACCATGTGTTCTTTCACCAGAACCCGAATCTGCTTGGCCAAATCGGTGCGGGCAGAGAGTTCCGACACCCGCTGGCAGACAATCTGTCCTTTCGCCATGTCTCCCTGGCCATTGCCGACAAGGTACTGATCGGATGAATAGCTGTTGCGATCTTCGACTTTGAGGCGCATCCCGGACGACGCTTTCGGGGAGTCTTGTTGCCCTGCCTGCTGCTTGAGTTGATTAAAGGATTGTTCCGCATGGGTTCGGACATCGCCTGAATCCGCAGCAAACGAATGCAGCGGCAGCAAGGCTGAACAGCCAACAGCAATCAACGCAACAATGAGCTGACGACTTTTCCCACTCACGCGTTACCTCCTGTGTCCGCCGCTCCCACCATGCCCGCCGCCCCCGCCTCCTCGACCACCCCCACCGTTGTGTCTGCCGTCCCCAAATCCTCTTGGCGCGATCTGATGGGGTATGTGTGGCGCCTGCTGGAAGGGAGACGGCTGGATCTGATTCATCGCCGGGGGTAAATGTCTTGGCATAGGTGATTGCATAGCCGGTGGAGCGCCGGCCGCTGCCGCCGGCGACTGCAAGAACTGCTGAAGAGATCGAGCTGACCGTGAGCCGGGCATCTGAGTCTGTTCCAATTGGGGAGGTGCAGTACTCGATGGCTGCATGAAGGGATTCATTTGGCGGACCTCGGTCAACGTACTCGATTCAGTCGAAGGAGGCGCGTGCTGTAGGCCACCTGGTTGATTGTCGATGTGAGGTGGCGCCGTCGGTGTGTTGTACGTGAATTCATTCAATCTTCGCCGAACAGTCTGCGATCCCGGCGCCGGGGTGATCTGATGGCGTGGCATGGTCGGTTGTCTCATACCCGGTACAGGGGGAAAGGGCGGTTGTGGCGGCGCTGACGGTTGTCTCGTGGTAATCACTTGTTGCGCCATGTGGACATGCGGGCTTGTGGGATATAAACCCTGTGCGGCGTTCAGGAGAGCCTGAAGTTGGGCCAGCCCAACCAAGGAAGAAGAGGAGTAGACAACCGGCGAGACGAGCACCCAATCCGTCCAGGCCTGTGAGACCATGGCGTTCGATTGCACCCGATTCAAGATGTTTTGGCGTTGCTGCGCTGCTTGCTGTGTTTGCTCTGAAGTCGAGGCTTGTGCCAAGGCCTGGTTTGCCGCATCGAGATCCTGTTGCAGTTGGTCGTTTTCCTGTTGCAGCTCGACGAGTTGCCGCCGGGCATCCTCGTTCTCCCGCAAGGCTGCGATAGCTTGGCGCACTTCTTCCGTATCGATCTGGGCCACCAGATCCGTTTTGATCACGACGGTGTTCTCATCGAGCGTGGTGTTGGTTTTTTGCTCCAGAACAAGGACTAACCCAGCGGTATAGGTTCGAATTTCGTCTTTCGTCACATCGAGACCTTCCACGATGGTGATGCTTTCAAGGTAGACGGCGACCTGTTCCAGGGCATTTCGCTTGGCCGCCTCGGTGGCTAGGCGGATCGCCTCTTCTCTGGTGTCACGGTCTCCCATCCGGTGTTCACCCTGAGCGGTCACAACCCGGACTTCTGCCAGAGTAATCGTGGGCCACATTGATAGAATGATGAGCAGTGCCAGAAGGCCTAGTCTCGGCGGTAGTATTCGAAAGACTGTCGGTTGGGCGATCGTATGTTGAGACAGGATCGATGGCATCGCCTTCACCTTCTAGAGTACGTCAGTGGCCGATTTGCTGACAGCCAGGAAGTTGTAAATCAGCATAACACCGCCCCCGCCGTTGTGCCAGGAACCGTTCAATCCGCATGAATCTAATGAGTCTTGTAGGCGAGGCCTTGACTCGCTTGCCTTGGCGGAAAACGCCATGATAGCGTAGAAGCCCCCTTGGAACAGAATAGAAAGAACTGATCCGTGCACACGTTATGTAGCCTTGATCGTAGGTGGTCGATTCGGATACTGGCCCTATCCCTTTTCTTCCTCTGTCTGATCCTTCCGAGAGACACGGAGGTTGCTGCTGGATCGGCCCAGACCCCTGCCTTAATGGCTCCGACCGAGCACGTCATACTTTTTGTCCTCGAAGGGTTCGGCCAAGGTTCCTTGAAAGGCGGCACGATGCCGACTCTCAACCGGCTGATCAAGGAAGGGGCGGTCACCTGGTCTGCCACCGCTGTGAAGCCTGCACTGAGGCTGCCGACGATGGCGTCA
>JANOOS010000074.1:0-12101 GCA_031421455.1 Nitrospira sp. | reverse complement strand
GCTCCATCCCCTTCTCCTCGAAGACATTGCCAACACCGATCAGCGTCCGAAGCTCGACGACTATGAGACTTGCTTGTTCCTCGTCATGAAGATGCTCTCGGTCACTGACCGGCAGGAGATCATCGTCGAACAGGTGAGTCTGGTTCTCGGACCGAACTTTGTCCTATCCTTTCAGGAAAACGGGGCCGACGTCTTCACATCAGTGCGAGATCGTCTTCGTGGTGGCAAGGGCCGCTTGCGGCAGTCGGGGGCCGACTACCTGCTCCATGCGCTGGTCGATGCCATTGTCGATCAATATTTCGAGGTGTTGGAGGTATTGGGCGAGAAAATCGAAGCACTGCAAGATCTGGTGGTCAGTCATCCGAAGCCGGAGACGCTGCACCGGATTCATGCGCTCAAACGGCAGTTGCTGTTTCTGCGGCGGGCGGTATGGCCACTCCGTGAAGCGGCGAACAATCTTTCTCGATCGGAAAGCCCCTTCTTGCAAGAGTCGACCAAGATATTTTTCCGCGATGCGTACGATCATGTGGTTCAAATCGTGGATACCATCGAGACGCTTCGCGAAATGGTCTCAGCCGGTCTCGAGATCTATCTGTCGAGCATCAGCTATCGGTCGAATTCGGTGATGAAGGTGTTGACGATCATTACGACGATTTTCATGCCGCTGACCTTTATTGTCGGCATTTATGGAATGAATTTCGAGCACATGCCGGAACTGAAATGGGAATGGGGTTACCCGCTGGTACTCGGGCTGATGGTAGCGATCGTAATCGCCATGCTGGTCTTCTTCAAACGGAAGAAGTGGATCTAAGCGCGAGAGTGATGCGGCGACGACAGTGTACAAAGGTCACGAGGGGAGCACTGGCTCTTACCGGCCTGCTCCTCACAATCTGTGGCAGTGCAGAGACGGCAGTGGGAGCGCAGCGCATGCCGGCTGATCAGAGATTCGTCGTTCTGCCGGCGTTCAACAGCGAGGCGGTGTTGGACAAGGAAACCGGGCTGGTCTGGGAGAGATCCCCGCAGACGACGAGTGCCAGATGGATCGCAGCCCGCCGTACCTGCATCGAGAAGAATGTCGGGGGGCAGAAAGGCTGGCGGCTTCCGTCACTCCAAGAGCTGACGAGCCTTGTGGATCCCTCTATCGCTCCGCCTGGTCCGACTCTTCCGCCGGGCCATCCGTTTCTGACGGTCCAGTCGACCGTCTATTGGTCGGCGACGAGGGTCGATGAGGATGCCAGGGGTTCGTGGGCCGTGCATTTCGGATTGGGCGGCGGCTCGACCTTCATCAACTGGGCCCATAGCGTCCAATCCTGGTGCGTTCGTGACGGCATGAATGTGAATCAGCCTTGAGGCTTCGGTGATTAGAGCGAGGTAAGCGCTTGGGCGTGCCGGCAGGGGAGGCCAAAAGGAGAGAGCTTATTCAGCGACCTCGACGCGATCGATGTAATAGGCGGTCTCTCCGAAGCAGGTCGTGGGGAGATAGCGAAACTCTTTGTAGTGCAGGACCAATCGTTTCCCCATGGCCTGCGTGAGTTGTGACGCCACTTTCTCATCCCTGACTGAAAAGACCCACAGCACCGGGGCCAAACCCGGCACCGTAGTCATAGCCATTTCCCCTTCGTACGTCTTGCAGATCCAGCCTTTGTGGGAAAATTTCTGAATATAGCCTGCTCGGCTTCCATCGGAGTAGCTGTAGTTGAAGGCGACGAGCAGATAGGCTGCGCCGATGAAGAACAGGAACAGCACAAACAGCTTTATCATTATGCTTTCCCTATGTTCTGGTGAAGATCCGTGAATAACCAGGGAACCTCAGCCTTTCGCCGAGCCTCGTAGGAGGTAATGGTCGTCTCGTGCTGCAACGTCAATCCGATGGCATCGAGACCTCGATACAAGCAATCTTTTCTGAAGGGGTCGATCTCGAAGTGAGCGCTGGCTCCGTTCAGGCTGGCCACCGTTTGTTTCCCGAGGTCCACGGTCAGCTGGTATCCGGGCATCGCAAGGACGTCGTTCATCATGGCCAGAACTTCATCGGCCTTCAATACCACTGGCAGGATGCCGTTTTGGAAGCAGTTGTTGTAAAAGATGTCGGCGAAGCTCGGCGCGATGACACAACGGAAGCCCTGGTCGAGGAGTGCCCAGGGGGCATGTTCACGTGACGATCCACAGCCAAAGTTATCGCGCGTCAGGAGAATCGTCGCGCCCTGGAAGCGCGGTTGATTCAAAAAGAACGCCGGATCCTGTGACCCGTCCTTCTGCTTGCGCCAATCGAAGAACAATCCTTCGCGGAGCCCCGTCCGCTTGATCGTCTTGAGAAATTGCTTCGGGATGATTTGATCGGTATCGACATTGACGCGGTCTAACGGGGCCACTAACCCTGTGAGTGTTGTAAAGGCTTGCATAAATTCCTCGTTAGGCGTTAGGCGCGAGATATCTGTTGCAATCCGTCATCGATCCCCTCACGCCTAACCCCTTACGCCTCACGATTCTCATGACCACGTCCTGATATCGACAAAATGGCCTTCGACCGCTGCGGCTACTGCCATGGCCGGCGACACAAGATGGGTCCGGCCGCCGGCCCCCTGTCGCCCTTCAAAATTACGATTGCTGGTCGAGGCGCAGCGCTCTCCAGGCTGAAGCACGTCGGCGTTCATCGCCAGACACATACTGCAGCCTGCTTCCCGCCACTCGAATCCCGCTTCTTTGAACAATCGGTCGAGCCCTTCCTGTTCGGCCTGCTGCTTCACGAGACCGGAACCGGGCACGACCATCGCGTGAACGGACTTTGCGACGTGCCTGCCCTTCGCCAAGCTCGCGGCCAGGCGAAGATCTTCGATACGCGCATTCGTGCAGGATCCGATGAACACCTTGTCGATCTTGATATCGGTCATGGGCATGTCCGGGGTGAGGCCCATGTATTCCAGCGCCCGTGCTGTAGCCTGGCGTTGGTTCTCGTCGGTGATCGTGCGCGGGTCCGGCACTCGTTGATCGATGCCGGTCACCATCCCGGGACTCGTGCCCCAGCTGACTTGCGGCGCGATGTCCTCGGCCCGCATCGTGACAGTCGTATCGTAGGTCGCGTTCGCATCGGTCTTTAGCTGCTGCCACGCATGCACGGCCTGCTCGAACAGTTCTCCCTTTGGAGCTAGCGGGCGCCCTTTGATATAGGCGATGGTGTGCTCGTCCGGCGCGACCATCCCGGCGCGTGCGCCGCCCTCGATCGACATATTGCAGAGGGTCATGCGCCCTTCCATGCTGAGGGCACGGATCGCGGAGCCCGTATACTCGATGACATAGCCGGTTCCGCCGGCTGTGCCGATTTTGCCGATGATGGCTAGAATCACGTCCTTTGCAGAACAGAGAGCCGGCAGTACCCCGTCGACGCGGATCTCCATAGTTTTTGGCCGTTTCTGCACCAAGCACTGGGTGGCCAGCACATGCTCCACTTCGCTGGTGCCGATGCCGAAGGCCAATGCGCCGAACGCTCCATGTGTCGACGTGTGTGAATCGCCGCATACGATGGTTGTCCCCGGAAGGGTAAAGCCCTGTTCCGGTCCGATCACGTGCACCACGCCTTGCCGGATGTCGTTCATGCCGAAGAGTGTAATGCCGAAGTCGCGGCAATTCTCCTCCAGTGTCCGGATCTGTTTTGCACTGAGGGGATCGGCGATACCCATGGTCCTGTCAGTAGTCGGGACGTTATGATCCGGCACCGCCAACGTGACACCAGGACGTCGCGGCCGTCGGCCTGAAAGCTTGAGGCCTTCAAACGCCTGTGGCGATGTCACTTCGTGGACCAGCTGACGATCTATATAGAGCAGGGTGGTCCCGTCCGGCTCCGCACGGACGACGTGAGACTCCCAGATTTTTTCGAAGAGGGTTTGAGCTGCCATAGATGCTCCTCAATGATCAGTCTCTCCGGAAGGTGCTTCCAGAGGATGGACATTATACAGAGTCCACCTATGGTCTGTACAAGAGCTCTTGCCATATTCTTGCGTTGACCGACCGGACGTGGTACATCACCCGAAAGCGCGCCTCTCGTTGAGGATAAGAGCGTATGGCATGAAAAGAATGAACGGTCAGTCGTCAGCTCTGGCCATACGCCATAAGCTATTAGCTCTTTGGTTTCAGCCTCTCCCCATCTCAGCCTCGACCTGGACCGCAACCTCCTGGAGAGCTGTGTGCCGTGACCTCCCAGATATGGACTGATTCCGCCATCATGGAGTGGTCGCAACTGCTCCTCAACAGTTTCCGTCACTGGACAGGGCGTGACCTCCTCGAACGAGTGGGCGATCAGGACTATCAGGCCCATGCGCTTTTCCAGTCTCCCTTTATTGTTGTATCCCACGGAATGGAAGAGGATCCGCTCATCAATTACGGCAATCAGATCGCATTAGACTTGTGGGAGATGACTTGGGAACAGCTCGTCAAGACCCCGTCGCGGCTAACGGCGGAGCCCACGAGTCGGGCTGAACGCGAGTGGATGTTGGAACAAGCTAGAACACGCGGGTATCTCGACACCTATCGAGGCGTGAGAATTACGTCAACAGGCCGCCGTTTTCTCGTCGAAGACGCCCTTATCTGGAACGTCATAGATGCAGGGGGACAGAGAGTCGGGCAGGCGGCGACTTTTGCGCAATGGACCTGGTTAACCTGATTGGCTAGAAGCCTAGCCCGCAGGATGCTCAAAAAGCCCGTTCAGCGCGGCCGCAGCGAGCGAGGAGGCGAGGCGTACCCTTGCGGTACGTTGAGTCTCTGAGCGATGTGAGAACAAAGCTGGCGGGATTTTTCAGCATCCTGCTAGAAGGGGAAATAGATTTCAAATCCTCCATAAGTCCCACTGTGGAAAGTCGTGTTGTGCTGGTACCCACCCCGGACAAGTAAAAACACTTTGCTGACTTGAACTTCAGCGACGGGCCCCGTCATGATCCCTCGGAAACCGGCATTACCCATTCCTGTCACATCCCAGCCGAGATACGTCGCGCAACAGCTCTTATCGGGCTTATAGGCCAGCACTTTCCCGCGTAGCCGGCTCCAGAAGAAATTATCGAGGTCAGCGTACGACCCTATGGCGTGGAGGTTCCATTTTTCCTGCCAATAGAGCGCTTCAAGTTGGCCGTATACGCCGGCCTGATAGTTGATCGTGCTGCTCGCGTTCAGCCGCTGCTCTTCGATTCTGCGCAGCTGAGGCCCAGCAAGGGCGGAGAGCGTCCAGCCGCCGAGCGTTGTGGAGATGCCGAGCGACGGGACAATAGACTGGATGTTGGCATCCAGGAGTTGCCCATTGGTCTTAAAGCTATAGCCGAGCCCGGAAGATATAGCCTGAACAAACAAACCGGATACCGCTGAATCCTGCAAGATCGGGGTTCTGACACCGAGGTAGCCAAAGTACTGGCTCTTATTGTCGATCTGAAACCCCGTAAAAACATCTCCCGCCTCGCTCACGAGAGGCAGGCACGTCAGGATACATGCCGCCAGTAGGAGTCGCGTAAGTCTCGCCATCGTTCTCAGGCGCATCAACCAACGGGCGGGTCGTACATCAGCTGAAAGAAAAGGACTGTCCTCGTCCACAGGGGTTCCCTCGTGAATAGGCGATGATCTCATCGTACACCATGATTCCTGGTTAAGCCGAGCGTCAGCGTGCAGCGTGCAAGCGACGCCACTCTTCCTCACCGGACTCTATACTCACGACCTGGAAGTGCACGAGCGTTTTCTTCCACTTTCGGACCATCCTCACAGGACTAACTTTCAGTGTGACTCCGGGAAGTTCCAGCAGGGTGCCAGCCAGCGAATCTTTCTGGGCTCCGGAAAAGAGGGCGCTGACGCCCGTGAAGGACATGTCTTTCACTCGGCCTCGACACACCGAAGACGGCGAGGTGATTAGACACATGGTTTTTCCCGTGACGCGAATCATGCTCCGGCGATTCCAGATGAGGGGACGCCATGGGATGGCCAGAGCCTGGAGGAGTGAACGGAGGCTGCTGCCGATGCCCGGTTGGATACGGTAGCCGTCTTCCCAGTGAACGGAGTCCCCATACATTTTATCGACTAGAATCTGTCGCGTCTGTTCGTCCAGCTCATCGAATTGGAGGCCCACGTCAATCCCGCCTGATGGATTCGGTTCCTGTCGGACGATGCGGGCGGTGACCGCGACCAGCAGGCCTCGCGACGAGGTCAGTGCGAACTTGACGGTCTCCTGCAGCGTAAAGATAGGTTTGTCCACGGTCACCGCAGCTCCCTGTTCGTTCACGTCGATGACTCGTGCCGAGACTCCTTTTCCGTCCACGAACAGCCCGCTGGCAAAATCACGCTTGAGTCGAAATCCCTGCCGGCCCTGGGCTTGTTCGCTGGCGACGAACAGGGCGACGGTGAGGAGGAGTAGGTTGGCACTTCCCCAAAAGATGCTGACCGGTAATCCTGGATCGCCGTCGCCCTGCCACCAATGCTGGATGCCTAACGCCAAACCGATGACGAGCAGGCCGAATGTAATCAGATGAGGCCAGGCCAAGGACAATTCGGTCGTAGAGTTTTTCTTCACCCGTTGCCCTTTCGGTGTCACTTCGAATGGCCGTTCCTTGCGCGGCGCAGCCAGCGCCTTGAGGGCAACGAGACTGAGGGCAAAACACATGGCGACTTCATACACGTCCGACCAGAAGGGATTGCGCGATCCCCGACTGACCGGTCGCATTACGAGTGCGGAAGCCAGAAAGAACGAAAAGAAGAAGTTGCTCAGGGCCAGCATGTCGGCTTTCAACGGTGGTGTCGAGAAGAGCAGGCTCGCCAGCGGTGCGACGAGACAAATCAACCTCGGGAGACCGAAGAAGAAATAGAAGATCGATCCGAAGTAGTCGATCCGCTGAGCCAGGCTCAGCCCGCGCTTGGTCAACGGATTATCCTTGAGCAAGACCTGAATGCATCCCATGGCCCAGCGTTTTCGTTGTTTCAAGTATCCGTCGAAGGTTTCCGGCATCAGGCCTGCCGACAGCACCTTATTGAGGTAGCAGGAGCGGTAGCCCCTGGCATGCAGATTCATGCTGGTGTGAATGTCTTCTGTAATGGTCTGGGTCTGGAATCCCCCGATTTCCATCAAGGGCTTCCGGCGGAGGAGGCCGCCGCTGCCTGCAAAGAAAGCGCTGTTGTGAGTATCACGGCCGGCTTGGAGCGCCCGGAAAAATAGCGCCTGTTCGTTCTTTACCTCGTCGCCGACGCGCAGGTTCCGTTGAAAAATATCTGGATTGTAGAAGTGATGAGGCGTTTGCACGATTGCGACCTTCGGATCGTCGAAAAACCCGATGGTGTCTTTGAGAAATGTTCGGGCCGGGATGTGATCCACATCGAAGATCGCGACCAACTCCCCGTGGCTTAGCTGGAGAGCATGGTTCAAATTTCCGGCTTTTGCGTGACGAGGTCGGTCCGGGCGCCGGATGTATTCGCAGCCGAGCGAGGCGGCCAATTGCCGGGCTTCGTCGCGATGACCGTCATCCAGGACGTATACGGTATATCGGTCGCGGGGATATTCCTGCGCGAGACAGCTGATCAAGGTTTGCCGAAGGATCGAGAGCGGCTCGTCCACGACCGTAACCATGATATCCACTGTGCGATAGATGGTGATGGGGGCCGCGGTCCGTTCTGTCGGTGACCAGGACTGATAGGTGAAGAAACAGAACTGACAGAGCCCGTAGAGTTCCGCCAAATAGACGACCGATCCGAGGGCCATGGAGGCCAGGTCATCAGTGGGGATCGTGTAGAGCAGACGCCATACCATATACCGGGCATAGAGAAAGAGGCTGAGCGTCAACATCAGCTTCCTGCCCCGATTCTGCTTGATCAGGAGGCTGATGACGAAAAGCGTCAGGCCCGAGATCCCGAAGGCGATCGGCGTACTGAAGAATATGTTAAGGACCGTCATTGAGCCCCTTCATCCCCCTGTCGTTCTCACTCGGGAAGATCCGCATCGCCACACTTCTTCACGACCGTTCCGGTGAGTCTAAGTCAGAAACGGGACGTTGCCTACACCTACGGCAGGGGGAGTACATTCGAGGGGTAAGTCTTCGCATGAACGAAAGGCACGATGGAACAGGTTGTGAGGCGCTTCGAATCTAATAATTCCAAGAGCACTGGAAGACAATCAGAGCGTTGAGGCGGTGGTTACGTCCGGAGATCGAGAGGACTTTGGTGGGCGATGGCCCGGAGAATATCGCTGGTTGTCAGAATGCCGATCAGGTGACGGGAACTGTCGAGGATCGGAACTCCACTTACGTGCTCCTCTAGCATGATGTGGGCAATCTCGCGGATTTCCGTCGTCGGGGTAGCGGACAAGACCCGGCTGCTCATCACATGGGCGAGCTTGTACCCGATGGACGGTTCCGGAGAATTGACGGATTCCAGTTCATGCGCATAGGGCAGCAGGTCATGGCTCGATACCATTCCGACCAACGTGCCATGAACCGACATGACAGGAAGATGTTGAATCCCTTTGTGTTTCATGAGGCTCCACGCCTCCAGCAACGTACTGTCGGATGGCAACCATGATACGGGGGAAGTCATTAAATCCTGTGCAAGGATGGCCGGTTTCGATGCAGGGGCTTGCTGTACCTGTTGCTGATAGGCCTGCTGAGCAAGACGTGCTGCATGGTCAGCCGTCTGCCGCTGCTGTTCTTTCGAACGATCCCGTCTATCCGCGTCGGCCTGCGTTGCGGGAGAACGTGGAGACACCGGTAGCGTAGGATGCATTTCGACGATGCCATCGACTGCGCGTATAATCGGCATGGCTGACCTCGTATCGTCTGTATCGGAGGCTAGCGGTAAGTACTTAAGCCCGAAAGGCGTTGCCTGAACGACTGTTGGGGCGAAGTGGAGAACAGGATTCGGGACGAGATGCAAGGATCTGAGTCGCTACTAAGGAGCAGCAAGGAATTGAAACCGCGGACAAGGACGACCATCGACGGTTACAGTTTCCAGGAACATCGCCGTTGGTCTGATCCATAGCCCGCGGTCGCCGTAGAGCGCCCGATAGACGACGAACTCTTCTTCGGTCTCCGAATGTCGCGCCGTCCCGAGCACCTCGTATTCATGGCCTTTATAGTGCCGATAGCGACCAGGTTGCACCATCGTGTATTCTTTCCTCCCAGACGGCTTACTATAAAGAGAACGAACGATGAAATCACCGAGTCAGTTTTCGACGCGTAAGGTACATGATGTTATCGTCATTGGCGGCGGGTCGGCGGGCTATGCCGCAGCACGGATCGCGTGTGATGCCGGTGCTGACGTGGGGATTGTGGATCATGGCCCGCTCGGGGGGCTCTGTATCCTGCGTGGTTGCATGCCGACAAAGGCTATCCTGCGTTCTGCAGAAGTCGCGGCCCTTTTCAGGCGAGCGAAGGAGTTTGGACTCTCTCCAGTTTCGGTCCAGGCCGATCTGTCGGCGATCGTGGACCGGAAGGATCGGTTGGTCCGGGAGTTTGCCGACTATCGCATTCAGCAGCTTCAAGACCCGAGGCTCACGCTCTATCAATCGCGAGCGGTTTTCCGGTCTCCCCACGAACTCCTCGCTGGAGATACCATTTTGTCGGCCGGCTCGTTCATTCTAGCCACTGGGTCGCGGCCCAGTGAGGTTCCGATACCTGGTTTGACCCAAGCCGGATATTTCACGAGCGACACGATCCTGGATCTCCGTACCCAACCGGGCTCTTTGATCATCCTGGGTGGTGGGGCTGTCGCTCTCGAACTCGGCCAGTTTTTTGCTCGACTTGGGACGAAGGTCACGATTCTTCAACGGGGCCGCACGCTCCTTTCCAAAATGGACGAGGATGTCGGACGCGCGCTTGAATTGGCCTTGATCGATGAGGGCATCCAAGTCATCACGGGCGCGCAGATGTCGCGTGTGACCCTGGGCGCGGCAGGGAAAACTGTGTGGGCAATGAAAGACGGACGAGAACAACCCTACTCCGGGGAGGAGATCCTCCAGGCTTTAGGCAGACGGCCCAACATCGATGGGCTTCGCCTCGATTTGGCGGACGTGACGGTCGACGGCGAACGAATCATCGTCGATGACGCTATGCGCACGTCGCAAGCCCATATTTATGCCGTGGGTGATGTGAATGATGTCTCGCCCATTGTGCATCTTGCCATCCAACAGGGAGAGATTGCGGGGCACAACTCAACTCATGCAGATCAACCGGCGAAAACAATCGATCATCGGTTGGATACAGAAGTGGTCTTTACCGATCCGCAGGTCGCAGTGCTGGGACTCAATGAATCGCGTGCGAAGGCCGATGGGATTCCGTATCTCACAGCCTCCTATCCTTTCGTCGACCATGGCAAGGCGCTCTGTCTTGGTGCGACGCAGGGGTTTGTGAAGTTGCTCGCGGCGCCACGGACCGGTGAGATTCTTGGCGCACAGATCGTCGGCCCGGAAGCAGGTGAACTGATTCACGAGCTGATTGCGGTGATGTATTACCATGGGACTGCAGCCGATCTCTTGCGCATGCCGCACTATCATCCCACGCTGGCAGAAATCGTAACCTATCCGGCAGAATCCATTGTCGAACGGTTAGGCATATGAGGAAGAGGCTGGGTGTTCTTCCGATGCCTGGTGAAAATGAGGGTGTCCAAGACGCGGTGGTCTCTTTGGAGTTACGTGCAAAAACATTTCGCGCAAAGCGGAGTTGAACCGGCAGCGCTATCCAGTGTAGCGTACGCCGAATCTATTATGGCAAAACACAATGATCCGACCTCCATTAACTTGCGGACGAAAGGGATGATCGCGCGATTCATAGGAATTGTGGCGATCGCGCTCGGGTTCGTCGTCGGGATCTATGGACTGGAAGATACGGGAGGGCCGTGGATGAAGACGGCGATGGGCTTGCTGGTTACCGGCATGTTGGCCCAAGGTTATGCGCTCTATTGTTCCGTGAGGCGTATGCACGAGTTCAAGGACCAACCCAAGTCATGAGACGAGTACGTCAGCACGTATTCACAGTGGTGATGCTCCTCCTCACGGGAGGGATGCTCGCCTGCGGAGGTCCGTGGCGCGACGGCTATTTCAAAAAAGGTGTGGATCGACTCACTCAAGACGAAGTGATTGAGAAGTTCGGGTCGCCCCATACGGCCAAGACACCGGTTCTCGGAGGGGATTCGGTCTGGACCTATCGTGTGCCCTTGGCCGAAAAGGAATTGAGCTCGTTGCATTTTGCTGGTCTGTCCAATGCCGCGACGCAAGCCACCTCGTTGATAGGAAAGCCGGGGGAAGGGCCCAAAGAAATGTTGTATTGCTACCGCTATACCCTGATCTTCAACGAACAGAAGATCTTGAAGCAGTGGAAACGTGAAGAATGTGTGCCGGGAACCCATGATTCGCTCAACGCCAGTAAATAGGCTGACAGGGTAATCCATACCTACCCGGTTGCCGCACATCGATAGGTCAACTGTGCTTGCCGGGCTTCTCTTCGCTGCTGCAAGCCCCAATGTATGGGCGAGAGGCGCGGTGTTAGAGGCTAAGGACGACCAGAAGGGATAACTTTTCTCTTACCTAGTGTAGTGCGTCATAAATAGATTGATAATCAACTCCGACGAGAGCTATCTTCTGCCCCATGCATCTGGCTCCAGCGATTCTCCTGTCGTCCGCAGAACGATCGACGTTGACCGCATGGGCACATGCGAAGCGTCTTCCCTTGCGCGTCATTCAGCGCGCGCAAATCGTGACCATGGCTGCAGACGGAATGACGAGTCAGGCGATCGCCGCACAGCTGAAGATTTCGCGACCCACCGTGCAACTGTGGCGTGAACGATTCCTCGCCCTGCGAGTGACTGGGCTCGAGAAAGACGCCCCACGCCCTGGCCGCATTCCGAGTATTCCGGCAACAAAGATCCGCGCCATTGTTGAGGCCACGCTCCACACCACGCCTCCTGCCGCAATGCATTGGAGCACGCGGACTCTGGCTCAGGCACAAGGGGTCAGCGACGCCACGGTCCGTCGAATCTGGAAGCAACACAACCTGAAGCCGCACTTGGTCAAGACCTTCAAGCTCAGCCGAGACAAACAGTTCCTTGAGAAGCTCACGGATGTGGTCGGCCTCTATCTGAATCCGCCAGACAAAGCCTTG
>JANOOS010000073.1:0-8676 GCA_031421455.1 Nitrospira sp. | reverse complement strand
GGCTGGCGTAGCTCAATGGCAGAGCAGCGGTTTTGTAAACCGCAGGTTGGAGGTTCAATTCCTCTCGCCAGCTCCACGAATAATTGTGCCCCCCTTGAACCTCCAACCTAGGGGTTTCGAAGGGGACAGGCCTATTAGGTTTGCAACTCGGGGATAGTGGTAACAAACAGATCAAAAATATACCCATCTTGACCAGGGCGTTCCTCGCATTTCGATACAAACTCGATGGGGATTTCGAACAGGGTTGACGCCCCTTTCCTTGGTTGAGGGGACGTGAGGATATGGAAATCTTTTTGGCGAGTCAGATACTTTTCTATGTGCTCGTCAGAAGCATACCCAACATAGTAAACGATGCCATTATACTTATGAATCTCCAACGAGAACGGGTTGCCACGTTTCGCGCGTAACGCCACGACGCTGCACATTGAGAAGCCGTATGTTCCATTCGGCAAATCCTGTATTTTCGTTCCATCTTCCCGTTCAGTAAGCGGCCGAAGTTGCTGCTCGTACCTGAGCTTCAGTACCTCTCTAGGGACCACGTTTCCGTCCGACATCTTTCCGATGTCACGCTGCTTGTTCGTGGTCTGATTGCCCCAACTCCAGATATCGGCAAAGTTAATGGGAGAACTCCCTCTGACAATGAAGTAACCCACGATCACCAACCCGAGCAGCGCAGCTATCAGATACAGATACCATCGTTTCATATCCATTAGGATACGCCCAAGCCCTCCTGAAGTAAAAAAGAAAGTCAGCGCGTTCAGTTCGACCATCACTCACGGGTTGGCGAACCAAGGCTGTTTAGACACCCCCCTTCCGAGGTACTCCCTTGGGGTCTATCGCTGGCTATGGTTCGCGCTATCATTTGTCCATGAGAGATGCGTTCCAGGCCTACACCAAGGAGGGCGATCATGACCTGTTCACGCTGTTGTGGGTTCATGGTAGAAGACCACTTCTTAGACCTTGAGGGAGCTTATGGTGAGATGTGGACAACCAGTTGGCGTTGTATGAATTGCGGTCGTGTCCACGACTCCGTAATTGAGCAGAATCAGCCGGCCAGACCGAAGAAGGTATTGGCTTTCCCAAGTGGCGAGCCGGACTATCAGGATGATGACGTCTATCTTGGCGCCGAGTCCTTCATCAGACGGGCGGCCTGACGACTTAACTGAAGGCTACGATGCAGCAAGGACGAGCGAGCCTGCGGAGGGAGGTGCGCTGATGAATAAGAAACAAAAATGGGGAGCAAAGGCGTATCCGCGATCGGAAGGGAATCTAGCCTTAGCGGACGAGATCTTCTCCCCTGTTCTGCGGCCTGCACCGGCCATTACGGAGGAGTATCTTGAAAAGGATACCCTTGCACCCGCAATAGGCATTCTTAGTGCCTTTGGCTTGTCGGTTATATTGTGGGGGCTCATCATTCTCGGCGTTTCTTGGATTTGGTGAAGCCTCGCGAGGCCGTGGGAAACACACCATCGCGGCGAACTATCCGTTGCGTCGAAATATGGCGCGATACCTAGGCGGAGCATGGGAGGATCGACTCGGCAAATCGTTAGGCAGGCGAGAAGATTGTCTCATCCCGTCACTCACTCCCTGTAAAACGAAACGCTGGCCTAGCGTTCAGCTTCCGTGAGGTTGGCTTCTTCTTCAAGCTCCTCAAGATCGGCCTCCGCTTTGGCCTTCAGGGTTGAAGGGTGCAAGCCATATTTCTTGAGCATTTTATAGAAGTCTGCCCGATAGCGCCCGGCAAATTGGGCAGCGCGTGAGATATTGCCGCCGGTGAGTTGCAGTACGTTCTTGAGATAGGTCTTCTCAAACTCTTCCTTAGCTTCAGTCAGCGGCTTGAGCGGCGAATCCGGTGATGAGCCCATAGCGGGCAAGAGATCCGGCGTAATCATGTCCTGCCGCGTCATGACGGCGGCCTTTTCAACGACATTTTCCAATTCACGGACATTGCCGGGCCAGGGATGTGTGACCAGCCGATTAAGAGCAGCCGGCGTAAAGCCGCGCAATCCTTTATTCGCCCGTTTTGCACTCGAGGTCAGAAACTGTTGCGCCAGCAAGGGAATATCGTCTCGGCGGTCACGAAGCGGCGGGATAAACAACGGAACGACGGAAATGCGGTAGTACAGATCGTTCCGGAATGACCCGTTCTTGACGGCTTGGCCGAGGTCTTTGTTAGTTGCGGCGATAATCCGCACATCGATCTTGCTTGAAAGTTCAGAGCCCACTTCGCGAACTTCCCGCTCCTGCACGGCCCGCAACAGTTTGACCTGCATCGAGAGGGGCATTTCGCCGATCTCGTCGAGAAAGAGCGTGCCGCCGTTGGCGCTTTGAAACAGACCTCGCTTTGCGCCATGGGCGCTGGTAAAGGCCCCGCGCACATGTCCAAAGAGCTCTGACTCAAAGAGTGTTTCGGGAATAGCTGCGCAATTGAGGGCGACAAACGGCCCTTTATTCCGTCGGCTGTTCGCATGGATAACGCGCGCGAATACTTCTTTACCGGTCCCGGTTTCTCCGAAGAGGAGAATGGTCGCGTCCGAGTCTGCCACCTGCACGACTTGCTGAAGTAAGCGCTGCATCGCGGGACTCCGCGCGACGATGTTCTCCATTCCGTACAGTTCGTTGACAAGAGACTTCAGCCGCTGAATCTCGCCTCTCATCCGCTGAGGAGAAAGTCCTTCTTCGATCTTGGCCTTGAGCTCTTTGTCGTCGAACGGCTTGGTGAGATATCCAAAGGCGCCCCGCTGCATAGCTTCCACGGCATTGGGGATACTGCCATGGGCCGTCAGGATGATAACTGGAAGGCCTGGATGAATCCGCAGCAGTTCTTCCGTCACATTCAATCCGTCTTCGTTTCCAAGCCGAAGGTCGGTAATGGCAAGGTCAAACCGGTTATTCTTGGCTACAGCGAGGGCTTCATGTCCGGTGGTGCAACCTGTGACGGCAAAGCCCATAGCGGTTAACCGCATCTTCACAAGATGTAACAGTCCCTCTTCATCATCGACTACGAGAATATGTTCTTTTTCCATGAAGCTCCTTCTACGGTATTGTCGATTCCGGCGAAGTTGGAGGCGGCGCAACGGTCGATGGGGGACGGATAGGTCGAACCTTATCCCGCATTTCCTGATCGATGCGCTTCAATGCCTCCAATTGGCTCGTCAATTCCTCTATTTTTCTATCACGATCCGATAGTTGCCTTTGTAAAGACGCCACGGTGCCTGTAACGGTGCCTGCATCGGTAGAGCCCCTCTTGCCCCCTCCTGAAGAATCCACCTTCCGTTCACGATCAGCCAATTCTCGCTGGAGGCTTTCTAAGGCTTGGGAGTCAGCCTCCTTTATAGCCCGAAATTGCTGGATGATTAGCTCTCTATCAAGCAAGTCTCGCACCAGCCGATCTGAGGCCTGAGCCAAGATCGCCTGACTCGCCGAAATAGCCGGGGCTGCCAAGACCGATTGAAACCAGGATTGTTCAACGGGAGCGGCGTGACGCTCGAGTAGGTCTATCCAGAGCTTGCTGGAAACGGCCAGCTGGCCCTTGGGTGCCACGGCAATCACTTTCTCGAAATACTTCGAGGCGCTGTCCCGACTTTCATAGAGCCCCAACAGCGCGCGAGTAAAATAGACATGATCGCAAGAATTGTGCTCGGCGCATTTCGGAACGAGCGCATCCTGCTTTTTTGCCAATGCTTGGAGGGATTTTGCCTCTCCCGCATCCACCACAAAGTAGGGATGTGAAAATTGCGGGGCAGGCGACCATGCCGCGCATCCAGCGAAAAGAAATAGGCACGACAAAACCCCCGAGGCAGCGCCTCGGAGGACAGCCGTTATGCCGTTTCCACTGATTTCGTGAGGCGCAAGATAAATCGTACAGTCGTTCCCTTCTTGACTTCGCTTTCGATCCAAATCCGTCCTCCGTGTGCTTCCACCACTTTCTTTGCCAATGCCAACCCAAGGCCACTCCCCGGTGTGGCATGCTTAGCCTTTGTGCGGCCTTGATAGAAACGTTCAAAAATAAATGGCAGATCTTCGGCTTGGATACCGGGGCCTCCATCGGTCACACTCACCTCAAGGACTCCCGCTTGTAAGTCCGGCTTCATGAGCACCTTTACAATGCCTCCTTCCGAACTGAACTTCAAGGCATTTGAGAGTAAATTGTCGAGGACTTGCTCAATTCGAAGCGCATCCGCCATGACCCACACACGCTGTGCAGGCGCTTCCAGTAACAGCTGCACATGCTTGGCATCGGCAAGAAGCTGGACTTTGTTGACCGACATATCTGTAATGCGCTTGAGGTCCGTCGGGATAATTCGATACTCCATCATCCCCGCGTCCATCTTGGAGAGATCCAGAATAGTGGAGATAAGGGTAATGAGCCGGCGGCTGCTGTCCGCCATGATACGCAAGGTCGTGCGCTGCTCTTGCGATAAGGGGCCTGGAATTTCATCCAACAGCAGATGCGTGCCTTCTTGGATCGAGGCCATGGGCGTGCGTAATTCATGGGAAACATGGGCGAGAAACTCCCCCTTCATATCGTCCAGCTCTTGCAGCTTTGTGCCCATCCAATTGACGGCATCGACGAGGTCTCGCAATTCGCTGGGAGCCTGAATATTCAGCGACGTGCGGAAATTCCCCTGCCCGATCTGTTTGATATGGGTCTGCAGTTGGCGCAACGGGCGCAGGACCGTATAGCTCGCAAAACCGGCAAGCGCAATGCCGAATACCAGCGCGAGCAACACCAGCTGTTCCGTCACCGTTTCGGCTTGTGCTGAACTTTCCCGTGACTGGCTGACGCCAACACTGATGCCCGTCTCGTGAAGATCGATAAATTTCTGGAGTATGCCGCTTATACGGTCCATCAAGGCATCGCGACGACCTTCATAGTCTGCAGACGGGACCGATGAAGGCGACCGGCCATGCTCTAGTTCCGAGCGGAAAATCATGAGGCGTTCTTGCTGCAAACGCTTGGTATCCTTGAGCAGCTGAATGCCTTGGGGGGTGAGTTCCCGTGCTTCAAGGGTCTGGAGTCCCCGATGAAATTCGTCGACCTCTTCATCGAAATGTTGCAAGAATGTCGCATCACGTACGGCTAGATACTTCTTCTCACTATTGAGTTGGGCATAGAGCACGGTGAGCAGCCGCTTGGCCGATTCGATCGCCGGGTAATGTCGAGTGGCTATGTCGGCACTTAATGCGGTCAACTGCCGTAGCTGAAACAACGCGTACAGGTTCACCCCTGCCATCACCACGATGATGATAAGGGAGGTCAGAACAATCCGCCAAAAGATAGATAAGCCCACAGGTGATAGCGCTTTCTTAGCCTTGAGTTTTAAGAATAATTGTAGAAACTGTATGCAATTCCATACACTATTTCCCCTGTTCACTCAAGGAATCAGCCAAACAAATTCTCTCATGCGCCATAAGTCACTTTAGCCGGATCAATCGGGCCAGGGAGGGTTGAGCGGCTTCCAAGTAGGAGAGACGGAAGCTCTTCCTACCTACACGAAAGCTCTTTCCTACTTGACTGACGAGGCAAACCGGCGTTGGCGTCGTGACACCCCATGTAACGATGCAAAGAGATGGCCACGAAACAACAACATCGCGACGGCAAGTGGTGGTGTGAAGAGCAACCCAAGATACCAGCCGACTGAGGAAGGAACTCCCACGTAATCCAACCAACCACCGAGGATCGTAAATGGCAATACGAGAACCTGGGAAAAGTCCAAACCTGCCCCCCTCCCCACGCGGCTGGAAAGAGAAAAAAACGATTGCAGCCCCGTAGGCGAGAGGACGATGGGGATCAAGATAATCGCAAAAGGAAGAAACCATTCAATCCAATTCTCGAGGACGAACTCGTACGAAGTCTTGAGCACCTCGAGCGGAGAATCATGCCGGACTTGATAAATAATTTCAGGCGCAGGGTTCAGCAAGAGAAAGAGGAGCAACAGGGCTGCATAGGATATAAGTTGCCCATACGGGTTTGCCTGCATACTCAGATCGAGGGCCATCAGCGGCAGCCATAGGATAAACCCAATGCCGATGACATCCCAAAAGTAATGACCGACGCTGGCAACAAGGTCCTTGATGGTAAGCGCCCGTGCATGGCAAATCGATTGCTCAACCAGGCTCAGAGTGGCGCCAACCAGGAGGGCATTCACCGCACCGAGCAGAAAGCCGCCAACCATGCCGAGCGGAGAGGCAATCTGGGTGGCAAGCATCAGCAGGAATCCAAACCCCACCACGGCGACGATGGTCATCCAGCCTCGGACAAGAGACAATCCAGTTTTGTGGAAGGCGCTCTGATATAGTGCGAGTGTTTCAGTCAGAATGCGCGACATGAAAGACAATAGTCTGCTGGTACTTCTTGGGTCAAGCCGTCCACACCTCCTCGTGAGAGGTTGACTTCTCCTATTCCTATGCTTATGTGAATGTGACGGCACAGACGGTTAAGCCTGAAGGAGAGATCCGATGGATATGAACCGCATGACAGTCAAACTACAAGAGGCGCTCCAGACCGCGTCGTCCCATGCCGCAAGGCGCAGCCATCAGGGGATAGAGGTGGAACACCTGCTGCTTACGTTTGTGGAACAGGATGGCGGTCTCGCCTCCCCGCTCCTTGAACAGGCGGGATTATCAGTCCCTTCCGTTCGCCAAGCAGTAGAACAGGCGCTCGCCAAACTGCCTCAAGTACAGGGCGCCGGGGCAAGTCCAGGACAACTCCATGTCGCATCACGGCTCAGTCAGGTTTTGACTAAAGCCGAAGACGAACAACGAACGTTAAAAGACGACTATCTCAGTGTCGAACATGTCGTCCTTGCCATGGTTCAAGAAGGGGGAGTCTTCAAAAAACTCGGCCTGACGAAGGAACGGCTCTTGGCCGCGCTGCAACAAATACGCGGGTCTCACCGCGTCACGAGCCAGGATCCGGAAGGCACCTACCAGGCGTTGGAGAAATATGGCCGCGACCTCACCCGGCTAGCCGGGCAAGGAAAGTTAGATCCCGTCATCGGGCGCGATGAAGAAATTCGCCGCGTCATACAAATTCTCTCACGACGAACCAAGAACAATCCCGTGCTCATCGGCGAACCAGGAGTCGGAAAAACCGCCATCGTCGAAGGGCTGGCTATTCGTATTATCAAGGGCGATGTCCCTGAAGGGCTTAAGAACAAGCGCGTCATCACTCTCGACATGGGATCGTTGGTGGCCGGCGCAAAGTTTCGGGGCGAATTTGAGGAACGATTGAAAGCCGTCCTCAAAGAGGTACAGGCAGCCGAGGGGCACGTCTTGCTCTTCATCGATGAGCTGCATACGGTTGTAGGGGCCGGCGCAGCGGAAGGAGCGATGGATGCCGCCAATCTGCTCAAGCCCATGCTGGCCCGCGGCGAATTACATTTGATCGGCGCAACCACACTCGACGAGTATCGAAAACATATCGAGAAGGATGCCGCCTTGGAACGTCGCTTCCAAACGGTGCTGGTCAATCAGCCATCGGTGGAGGACACCATCTCGATACTTCGCGGGCTCAAGGAACGCTACGAAGTGCATCATGGCGTGCGCATTAAAGACGCTGCGCTGGTCGCCGCAGCGAAACTTTCAAACCGGTATATCGCCGATCGCTTTCTCCCGGACAAAGCCATCGATCTGGTCGATGAATCAGCGGCCCGGCTGCGCACCGAAATCGATAGTTTGCCGGCAGAACTCGATGAGGTCTCGCGCAAGGTGCTGCAGCTCGAGATCGAGCGGGAGGCCTTGCGGAAAGAACAGGATCAAGCCAGTCAGGCGCGGCTGGCGACCCTGGAGCTTGAGTTGAGCGAAAAGCAACTAGATCTGAGTACGCTCAAGACCCGATGGGATTCTGAAAAAGCCTCGGTGGCGCGGCTGCGCAAGACTCGCGCAGCGATGGAGGAACTGAAGCAGACAATGGAGCGCGCGGAACGGGCCTATGATCTTAATCGCGTCGCGGAACTGCGATACGGAGAGTTGCCGCGCCTTGAGCGAGAACTCGCGTTAGAGCAGGAACAGCTCGGCAAGAAACAGGGAGAAAGCCGGCTGCTCAAAGAAGAGGTGGATGAAGACGACATCGCAGCTATCGTAAGCCGCTGGACTGGGATCCCCGTCTCCAGGCTGGTCGAAGGTGAAACGGAAAAACTCCTCAAGCTGGGCGAACTACTCCATCAGCGAGTCGTCGGCCAGGAAGAAGCGGTGCAGGCTGTCGCAGATGCGGTGCTCCGCGCACGCTCAGGCATCAAAGATCCGAATCGGCCCATTGGTTCGTTTCTCTTCCTTGGTCCGACCGGAGTCGGAAAAACCGAGTTGGCACGGACCCTTGCCGCGACACTTTTCGATGACGACGCCAACCTGATTCGAATCGATATGTCCGAGTACATGGAGAAACACACCGTGGCTCGGCTAATCGGAGCCCCGCCAGGCTATATCGGCTATGAAGAAGGTGGTCAATTGACTGAAGCGGTCCGGCGGCGGCCGTTTTCCGTCATCCTGTTCGACGAGATCGAAAAGGCCCACCATGATGTCTTCAATGTCTTGCTGCAAGTGTTGGACGACGGACGATTGACGGACTCTCAGGGCCGAACCGTTGACTTCAAGAACACGGTGTTGATCATGACGTCGAACATCGGCAGCCCGCAGATTCTTGAGGCGCAGCAACGGCACGCCTCTTATGAC
>JANOOS010000072.1:0-4345 GCA_031421455.1 Nitrospira sp. | reverse complement strand
AAGCTATAGGCTCTTTCCTGCTGTATCGAACGAGATACGTGCTGAATTGGTTTGGATACAGCCGCTAACCCTGCAGGATGCTCAAAACGAGTTCATTGCTAGGCCGCAGCGAGCGAAAGGCTGAGGCGTAGCATTTCTTGGAAGCTGTTCAAAACGACCGTTCAGCGAGGCCGCAGCGAGTGAAGACCGGAGGCGTACCCTCTGGGGTACGTTGAGGATCTGAACGATGCGAGAACGAAGCTGGCGGTTGTTTTCAACAGCTTCCTATTCGTCGTCCTCGTCTTCCGCGTCAAGCACCTCTTGTCGTTTCTGCTCTTCCATCGCGTTATGCAGGAGCATCCGGACAAACATCGAATAGAGTGAACCTTTTTCCAGCGTCCCGCCTGGAGGAATGGCGATCTTGCCTTCCTTAATCATGCGATCCATCCAGATTTTTTGATCGGGTGCGATCAAGATCGGAATCTCGATCAGCCCCACACGTCCCATCATATCCATAAAATCCTCCGTGAATTGTAAGCGAGACGAGCAAGCCGTACGGGACGCAAAGTTCGAAGTTCTTAGTTCGAAGTTCAGAAATCCTCGAACTTCGGACCTCGAACCATTGTCCGCCTCACCCGTCCCGCTTTTCTCGCAAGTCTCGCGAGCCTCGCTGTTATAACAGCATGCGCCTTTTTGCATTGTCAATCAGACCGCTCTGGCATGGACTGTGCGTTCTCACGAACATCATGGCACTAGGTCGAACTGCTTTCGCATCACTCATCGCCATCGGCTATATCCTGATCTTCCTCCATCAGGCCTTGGCGCAACAATCAACTGCGCCACCCTCATCGCTCTCCACAAGACCCTTGGCCCCTGGGTCATCCGAGTCAGAACTTCGCCCATCCTGCGACCTCTGCAGAAAACCAGACGCAAGGGCAGAAAGCAGCATCAAGCCCTATCGACTTCGCCGAGAGAAAGGGTTGCGTCCGCACAAGAGCCCGAAGGGAACCCATCGCTCATTGGACCAAAGCCTCAAATCGACATTGCCCCGTCGCCCACTCACACCCCGAGAAGGACAGGGACAAAGGGATTCGCAGACAAGAGGACCTGCTGAGTGACTAAGCTGATTCTCACAGAAGACTCCTTCCAAAGCATAAGCGCGGCAAGGGTTACTACGATCGCCTCGTCGCCGATGTCCTCGCGAGTGGACAAAATGTGGCGGAAATTCTCAAAAGAGAGGGATTCGGTAAAACAGGATAGTGGCACTGTTCGGACCGCAACACCATTGCGTCGATATACGAATATTCGTATAATTGGAGCCGCATGAAGGCCACGTGTTTTGTCGGCACGGCCCGCGAAGACTTGGCAGGATTCCCCGAGTCAGCACGTCGACGCGCTGGGTACGAGTTGTTCTTGGTGCAAGTGGGGCGCGAGCCTGCGGGTTTCAAACCGATTCCGAGTGTGGGATCTGGTGTGTACGAAATTCGCGTGCGGGACGAAGCCGGTGCGTTCCGCGTGATCTACGTGGCAAAGTTTGAACATGCGATCTATGTGCTGCATGCGTTCCGGAAGACGACGCAGAAGACCGCTAAGACGGACATCGATCTGGCGGCGCGGCGTTACCGACTCATTGGGGAGGAATTATGAAGAAAGCAATCGCGCGTATCACGCGGAGCAGTGGAAACGTATTTCTTGATCTGGGCTTTCCCCCACACGAGGCAGCCGTCATGCTGCTGCGCTGTCAGCTTGCCGAGGCGTTACGGAAATGGATGGCTCGAGAGGGCCTGCCCCAGGCACAGGCTGCGAAGCGTCTCGGTGTGGTGCAACCGCGCATCTCCGAGATCGTACGCAACAAGGTGGACAAGCTTTCTCTCGACTATCTGGTGGGTCTCTGCGCGAAAGCCGGCCTGTCGGTTACGGTCAGGTTGGCAGCGTAGTTGAGCGCCCAAACCAGCCCCCTCCAGAAGGGCTCTGACCCATTGGCCCAAGTACTGAGTAAATGTACCGGGAGTCTTTTTAGATATTCACGCCGTCAAACGCCAACATGAAGAAGATCTGAAGAAAGGGCTGGGGCGTGTGGTCATGCCAGGCGCGCTGGAGCGCAAGTACCCCAACGCGGGCAGGGAATGGGGGGTGGCACTGGGTGTTTCCGGCAACCAGCCATTACACGGAAAGGACCACGGGAGAACAACGCCGTCATCACCTCCATGAATCAGTGTTGCAGCGGGCCTTTAAGGAAGCGCGGCTCAAAGCGGGCATTGTGAAGCCAGCCAGCTGCCACACGCTCCGGCATTGCTTTGCCACTCATCTTTTGGAAGACGGCTATGACATCCGAACGGTCCAAGAACTGCTGGGCCACAGGGATGTGAGCACGACGATGATCTACGCACATGTCTTAAACCGAGGCGGTCGGGGAGTTCGCAGTCCTGCCGACGGGCTGGGAGGCTCTGCTGCTCCATCTCAGGTATAAAAAGGATATATGGACCTGTGTATGACGGCCCGGTAGCGGCGTTGGTTGACTTGACAACGGCTTGGAGGTGCAGGAAACTTCCGCAGCGCGCAAGACGATGAGCCACTTGGATATATTGGTCAGTCTACTCAATAGTTGGACGACATGGCCGACCGACTGAGGGAAATGAAGAGTAGTCAATTTAGCTTCGCGCTGCTTTTCGCGCTGTACGCAGCGGCCTCGTCGGTTAGCGCGGCTGAACAGTTCGAGCCTCCGCGCTTTCCCCTAGACGTGGCGCCATCTTCTACCTTGAGCTCCGCCCCTGCTTCGTCAGTCGCTCTTGGCGCAGTTGTAGTCCAGTTCGACGAGACGACCCTAAGTCAGGCTTTGGGTCAAATCGGTGTCGGAAACATTTCTCATCGCGGTGATGCCGCCAAAAGCGTCTATTGGCTTTGCTACTCGGTTCTGGAGCGCAGTGAGCGCCTCTGGCTGCTATCCAGCGGGGAGATGGGTGGCGAAGAGCATGTGATCTATGGCATAGCGGCTCGTGCCTCGTCCGTTCGCGTTTCGACAGCGAACTGCCCCGAGCTTCCCCGCGCGCTTCGGCCTCTCAAGTTAGATTCCGCAATCTGGCTGGGAGCGCCAGTTTCGGATATACGCAAACGATTCGGGAAACCATCATTGCAGCAGAATTCTTGGCTCCATTACGAATCGCGACGAGAGCTCGCTGACGATCCAAGAGCAAAGCAATGGGGAGCCGACACGTTCTACGAAGTGGGTGGCCTATCCGTGCGGGTGGGCGCAGGAAAGGTGGTAGAACTTTGGGCTACGAAATCTGGCAGCGATTGAGAATGCCGTCCAACCAGGGGTTGAACACGGACCGCCCAACAACGTCACTGTTGGGTACCCGTCTCGTTGGCGAATGCTAATTGGGACACATCGCTTGACTTTGCGCTGAATTGATCAAAGCTCCAGGAAGCAGTGATTTGCCTCAGCAGAAGTAGTCTCAGCTACTGCCAGAAGTTCCGAATATCCCCGCTCCTGAGTCCTGCCTGCACTCTTGAACAAGCGTTGGGCTCTCAAGTAGACTCCCCTTTCATTAGTTCGTTCAGACGAACGGCTTTGCGTATAGTCGCTTGCGGCAGATTTGTTCGTTCGGCGTAATAACACATGAAACTGAGGGAACGATGCCTGGAGTAAAATTCATGGTGATCTATCCTCGTCCGACTGATATCGCGGCCTTCGAGAAGGTATATCAGGACGAGCACGTACCCATGGCGGTTGAAAAGCTGGTCGGCAAGACCAAGTTGGTAGCAACGAAGATCCTGGCATCTCCTCAGTGGACGCCGCCGTTTTACCGTATCGCCGAAATTCACTTCCCGTCGATTGAAGCCCTGGAAACCTGCGCTTCCTCAGCAGGGGCGCAGGAAACATTGGCCTATGCCGTGTCTATTTCCACCGGTGGGAAACCGATCTTTCGGGTCGCTGAGGAGCGAACTCTCACTTTCTAACGTTTGTAAGCCAAGGACGGGCTCCCCCGGGTGTATGTAATTTTGTATCGCCACAGCCCCCCGCCGGCGGCGGCGTAACTCACATGGAAACCACCACATCCCACGAGGCCACACTCATCTACAGCGAGACGCTGCTTCGCCAGGCCGTGTTTGCATTTTGGCGACGCTCCGTCGGTGTCGGTTTCTTTGTTGCGCTCCTGATTGCCGCGCTCGGTCTCGTCATACTCGTGGCCCTGGGCCAGTCCTCTTGGATCATCGGTGGGCTTGCAGCCGTGCTGTTGGTGGGCATCGCGTTCGCCATCGTTGTCTATGTCGTTCACTATCGCAGATCGCTGCAGAAATTCCGTCAGATGGGTCAGCCGCGAGCCACGTTTCGCGCTGATGAGTCCTCGTTCACCATGAGTTC
>JANOOS010000071.1:0-3188 GCA_031421455.1 Nitrospira sp. | reverse complement strand
CGTGATCTGTCCGGTTTAGGGTGGTCCCTCTAGGAGGGCCACTATGACACGGGCACGGGTACTACAGGAGGTGAGACAGATGCGGTTCGAGGAGCTCTATGAGCGGCGGCAGCAACGGATCCTGACGATGGCGGAGGCGGGCGAGATGCTGGGCGTGACCGAGCGGACCTTTCGCCGCTGGAGTGGCCGCTATCATGCGGAGGGGGCCGAGGGGTTGCAGGATCGACGGATCGGCCGGCTCTCAGCCCGTGCGGTGCCGGTCGATGAGGCGTTGCGGATGGTGACGCTGTACGAGACCCGCTACACCGGCTGGACCGTCAAGCATTTTCATGAGCGCTGGCAGACCGAGCATGGTGGGACACGATCCTATAGCTGGGCCAAGAAGACCCTGCAGGCCGCGGGGCATGTCACGCGGGCCACTCGACGCGGCGCACATCGCAAGAAACGACCGCGCAAACCCTTGCCCGGCATGATGCTGCATCAGGACGGCTCGACCCATGAGTGGGTGCCCGACTGTCAGTGGGATCTGATTGTGACGCTCGATGATGCGACGACGGAGATCTACTCCGCCTTCTTCGTCGAGGAAGAAGGGACCCTGAGTAGCTTGCGTGGTCTGCAGGAGGTCATGGAGACGAAGGGGCTCTTCAGTTCCCTCTATACGGACCGGGGCTCCCACTACTGGCATACCGACGAGGCGGGAGGCAAAGTCGACAAGGTTCGGCTGACCCAGGTGCACCGCGCGCTGCAACAACTGGGCATCACGCTGATTGCCGCCTATTCGCCGGAAGCGCGGGGTCGGTCGGAGCGCGCCTTCCGCACCTTGCAGGACCGATTGCCCAAAGAGCTGGCGCTGGCCGGGATCACGGAGAGGGCGGCGGCCAACCGATACCTGACCGAGCGGTTCCTCCCCCAGCATAACGAGCGGTTTATGGTGCGGGCGACGGAACCGGGCACCGCCTTCATCCCGTGGGTCGGCACGCACCTCGCCGAGATTCTGTGTGTGCAAGACGAGCGAGTCGTGGCCAAGGACAATACGGTGCGGTATCAGGGCATGACCCTGCAAATCCCGCAAGACCCGCATCGGTTCCATTATGTAAAGGTCACGGTGCGGGTGCACGCCTATCCGGATGGGACCTTGGCGGTGTTCCATGGGCCCCGGTGTCTGGCACGCTACGACGCGGATGGCCGGCTGATTGAGCCTGAGGGCGAGGCACACCGCCGTAAGATCCCGACCCCTCGATCGAGTGCCCGCCCGATCGTGGATCCTAGGGCCACGGTGCGCGCAACATTTTCGGCGCGCGGCTGAAAAACTCGAAGAGAAGAACCGGACAGATCATGGGCTACATACACCGGACAAGTTAACTTGCTATCTACAGCAGGGAAAACATCGTGAGCGAGCCTTCGAGACCGGCCAAGTTGTTGCGTTGACAACAAGGGGACCCAATGCTACCGTCCTCGCCCATGTTAAATCTCCGATTAGTGCGCCTGGCTTGGATAATCCTCATTAGTTACGTTTTGCTCGCAGCGCCTCTGACATTTGCTGCACCTCCTCCCGAGCCTCTCAACATCGTCGTCACGATTCCTGTATTGAAGGATCTAGCCGAACAAGTTGGCGGTCCCCATGTACGGGTAACCTCTCTATTGAACGGCTATGAAAACGAACATACCTATTCCCCTAAGCCAAGCGACCTCGTTGCCGTCCGGAAGGCTCGGCTACTGTTCGAAGTCGGGATCGGGCTTGAAGTCTGGGTCTCTTCGTTGGTGAAAAATGCCGGCAGCGCATCGCTTAGGGTCGTCACCACCACCAAAGGCATCGCGCTTCTTCGCGACAGGCCAGATCGTGGCGGCGCAGCTCATGCCGGCGAAGAAGAGGAGCGAGGAAATCCTCACGTGTGGTTGGATCCTGAGAATGCGATGACTATGATGCGGCACATCACGGAAGCGCTTATTCAGGTAGATCCGGCGCATGCCACGGAGTACCGAACCAATCAGGCTTCTTATCTTCGGAAACTGGATCAACTTCGACAGGACTTGAGCGATCGGATTACACGCCTTGTCGATCGGCGATTTATTGCCCATCACCCTGCCTGGCCATATCTCGCACGGCGGTTTGGGTTCCAGATTGTCGGGACGATTCAACCGCAATCCGGGAGTGAGCCATCGGCTCTCCAGCTTCACGGCCTCATCGCGAAGATCAAAAAGGAACGGATTAAGGTCGTGGTCTCGGAAATCCAGTTGAGTCAAAAGATTCCCGATCTGTTGGCCAAGGAAACCGGTGCGCGTGTGGTAGTGCTCACCACTCTCACGGGAGGCCTCCCGAATACAGAGACCTATATCGACATGCTTCGTTATAATGTGCTCCAATTGGCCAATGCGCTGGAAGTGCCCTAGTCGAAAATCGTAACGTCCAAAGGTCATAAAGTCGCTGGCTCAGAAACTCAGGAGACTTGAAGATTTTCGAACTTGACGACCTTCAGACTTCTCATAATTCTTATGTCACCCCCTATCATTCATTTCGATCATGCCACCTTTGGGTTTCCCGGCGTGGTGGCACTTGAGGATATCTCGCTTGAGATTCAATCCGGCGAGTTCATAGGGGTTATCGGGCCCAACGGATCAGGAAAGACAACCCTCTGCCGCGCGGTCCTTGGTTTGATGGCTCCAATGAAGGGGCATCTGAAAATTTTCGATTGCGCCTGTGATGAGCTACGCTGTCACCACCGAGCCAGGATCGGTTACCTGCCTCAGAAAGGAGTGGTTGATCGTAATTTCCCCGTCACGGTACTGGAAACCGTCATGATGGGGCGGTACGGCACATTAGGTCTGTTCGCACGGCCATCAGGGAAAGACCGTAAGATCGCGCTAGATGCGCTGGCACATGTGGGGATGGAGGGGCATCGAGACGACGCGCTGGGCCACCTCTCCGGAGGGCAGCAGCAGCGCGTCTTCATCGCCAGAGCCTTGGCCCAGCAACCGGATGTGGTGCTGCTCGATGAGCCGACGACCGGACTGGACATCACGACGCAGCACAATGTGATTGAGTTGGTGCAGCATCTGCACGAAGAATTAGGCTTGACAGTCCTCTTGATCACCCATGACATCAACATGATCCGTTCGCGGGTGGACCGGCTCGTGCTCCTGAAAACCCGCCTCTACGCCGCAGGCCCGCCAGCAGATGTTCTGAAGCC
>JANOOS010000070.1:0-2803 GCA_031421455.1 Nitrospira sp. | reverse complement strand
CCAAGTCTGTGCGCGCCGCCGAGTGGTGAGGCGGCCGGGTCCCCGTTGAGGATCTGAACGATGCGAGAACGAAGCTGGCGGGCTTTTTCAGCATCCTGTCAATGGTCATCGCGGGAATACCAGTCTTGCTGCCCACCTTCTTCCACCAGGGCCAGTTGTTCCAACAGCGCAGGCGAGACAGGGTCCAAAAAACGGGAAGGCTTCGACAACACCATGCCGCTACCTCTATCGAACACATTGATCGGATAGGTCAAGTACAAATGCCGCTTGGCCCTCGTCACAGAAACATAGAACAAGCGGCGCTCCTCCTCCAGTTCCTCGTCTTCGTTGAACGAATAGACCGATGGGAATCTTCCATCCACAATCCAGATGACGAATACACATTGCCATTCAAGCCCCTTGGCAGAATGGATCGTGGACAACACCAGTCGTTCGTCGTCGCGATCGGGCGCGTCAGATCGAGCGGCATTTCCGTCCGGCGGCTCCAGCGCGAGATCGGATAGAAATGTTTCAACCGCCTGATACCCCTCCGCAATCGTCTGCAAATGATCCAGATCCCGCGTGCGCTTGGGATAGTCGTCGTAATGTTCCTTCAGAATTGGCAGGTAGTACTCATAGATATGGGCCACTTGCTCAGCCGGACGAAGGTCTCCGGATCCGGCAAGGCTTTCGAGCGTCAGGGCCAAGTCTTTGAGTCCTTTCCCCGATCGCCCCGGCATTGCGCGAAGGGCGACATAGGGATTGTCCGACTTCACGAGCGCAGCCATGACATCCTGCGCCTTCTTCGGTCCCACCCCTTCGACGAGCATGAGCACGCGATGCCAACTCACAGCATCCAAGGGATTGGCCACCACACGCATGTGGGCCAACAGATCCTTCACGTGCGCAGTCTCGATAAACTTCACCCCGCCGCGCTTGACGAACGGCAATCCGTGACGCGAGAGTTCGATTTCAAGGTCGAACGAGTGAAAACTCGACCGAAACAACACGGCCATTTCTCCGAGCGGAACCCCTTCCTCCCTCAGCTCCAAAATCTTTTGCGCAATGAAACGCGACTGGGCATTCTCCCCTGCCGCCTCCACCAGGACCGGCAACGGCCCATCGAGCTTCCTCGTAAAGAGATGTTTGCTGTACTTTTCCTTCGCCTCTTCGATTACAGCGTTCGCGAGATTCAGGATCGGCTGGGTACTGCGGTAATTCTCTTCAAGTTTATAGATGGTGGTGCCGGGAAAGAGCGCGGGAAACTCCATGATGTTCTTGAACGTCGCTCCGCGGAAGGCATAGATCGACTGCGCGTCGTCGCCCACGACCATCACGTTCTGGTGCGTAGACGCGAGATGCCGGACGACATCCGCCTGCAAACGATTGGTGTCCTGATACTCATCCACCAGGATGTATCGATACAGCGATGAAATCGTCCGCCGAATGCCTTCATCCTCCATCACGAGCCGCCGCAGCAACACCAATAGATCGTCATAATCCACCAGTTGACGCTGACGCTTCGACGCCTGATAGCCCCGCTGTAACTGTTCCAAGGCATCCAGATGGTCGGAAAAATGATCGAACTCTTCGACCACGATCTCGGCAAGTGGACGCAGGGTATTTTCAGACTTGCTGAACATCTCCGCAATCGTCCCCTTGCGGGGAAACCGTTTGTCTTTTTCGTTTAAACCCAGCTGTGCGCGAACCAAGGCGATCAAGTCTTCAGCGTCGCCCCGATCGAGAATGGTAAAGCCCGGCTCAAGACCGATAGACCGGCCATAACGCCGGAGCAACATATTGGCCACTGAGTGGAACGTGCCGCCGCGAACCTGTTCACTGCGTACTCCAATCAATTCACCGGCCCGTTCAAGCATTTCCTGCGATGATTTTCGCGTAAAGGTCAGGAGCAGAATGTGGGAGGGATCGATCCCTGAATCGATCAAGTAAGCCACGCGGTAGACCAAGGTGCGCGTCTTGCCGCTGCCGGCGCCGGCAATGACCAGCGATGGCCCTTCGCCCGCGGTCACTGCCGCAAGCTGCTGGCTATTCAACGCCGCAGCATAATCGATGGACAGCTTCCGCGAAACGGCCTCGTCAACCGGACGCTTCAACACATACGTTTTGGTTTCTTGTGCCATATATCTACGGAGAGGATAGTTGAAGAGACGCCGGATAAGCGGCGGGGCTGTATAGCATACTGCCTAACCCCTTTCAACGAGCGAAAAAGAGGGTCGGCCAGGTGAGCACTTTGGATCGACGGTCTTCTCTAGCTCACATTATTCATGAAGGTTCGTTGCGAAAGCGTGCAGACGCGAAGCGAGACGGGCACTCGGAGGCGTGAAGCCCTGAGGCATACTCGTGTAGTATGTCGAAGGGCTGAACGGCGAGACTGCCTGTCGCAGCAGCGTATCCACGCTTGCAGCAGAAGCTTCATGAATAATGCGGGCTAGGCCAAGGGACGAACTCGAATACGGCCACGAGTCACGACAATCATGGCCCCGGACTTCAAGTCAGCCTCATAGTACGTTAACACCTCTTGCATGGCCACCGCCTGTTCTGCGATCGGCAATTCGAGAAAACGGATAATGCCGGAATGGGGGCGGCGTTGGACCACAATCAATTCCCCAAAATCCTTGTCTTCAGTGACGACAATGCGTCCTTCTTGATGTGCCAAGGCCAACACCGTCTCGTCCGAGGCGCATGGATCTCCCTCACCTACAAGACGGACGTCGTGGCCAAGGCGAGTCAAGAGTGCGCGAAGCGAGTGAGAAGAGCTGCAGACATCGAGAAGAAACTTCATGCAGATTTGGTCAGAGGCATT
>JANOOS010000069.1:0-1768 GCA_031421455.1 Nitrospira sp. | reverse complement strand
CCTAACACCACTCACTAGAATGCTGCGCCGAATCGATCAGGAAACTTCCCAGTTGGGTGCTAGTTTGCGGTTCAAAAAGAGACTTGTTATAGTGCGCGGCGGAGGAAATGCTCGTGGGCGTGGCGCCGGATTATATTTTGGTAGAGGGGCAGCAGTTCAGCAAGGCGAAGCTGTCGCTCGATAACCACGTTTACAAGAACTGTGCGATCGATGACTGTGACATCTATTTCAGCGGTGGACAATACGAGCTGCTCGACACCCACATTACCAATTCCCGCCTTATCCTCAACCACCCGGCCAAGGGCATGTACAATGCCGTTCAGATTTTCAAGATGAAGTCTCCCGGCTCCAGCATCATCGCCGAGTAGCGGGTGTTGGAAAAACCTGCCAGCAAGGGGAGGGAGCGGCCAGGTGCCCTTCTTGCTCGCAGAACGCGCACGATAAAACGGTGCTCGTTCGATGCGCGCAGTAAAGGGCAGCCTCGGCCACTCCCCTAAAGAGAAATAAAGAGAATTGGGATGGGCTTTCTAGACAGGATTTTTGAACACCCTTCTTGTCGAGCGCCTCGCCATTCCCTTCAAGAGCCGAGGCTGTGTCACCCCCTTACGCCTAACCCCTCACCCCTTACTTGCTGACAGGGACATTCTCCGCATACTTGACGATCTCGACCGGCTGGAAGACCGGATCTTGGGAGCCCTTGGAAGACTCGGCTTCAACACGCTGTAGGAATGGGGCAGGGCCTGTAATGGGCGCGTAGTTGAGGGTCACCTCAACATCGAAGGTCTTGGTGTCTTTCGGCGTGGGGAAGGTAAAGGTCTCGACGCGCATTTCTTCCGGTTTCAAAACCGTATCTTCAAGAACCTTGACTGCTTCAAAGTCGAAGCTCGTCTTCTGGCCCTTGGCATCCTGATAGACTCGGCCATAGACCCGCTTATCGGTGAAGACGGTCTTCAAATTCTTCCCTTTGATGTCCAGATCCAACACCACGCTTGCCCAGGCCGGATGGGTGGCCGGCAGATTGTGCGGAACAAGACTTTGCACCTTCACCATAACCGTGGTATTTTCGCCCTCGATCTTCGTTTTGACGTCCAGCTTGGCTGCTTCCTGGCGGAGCTTGCCAATACGACCAGGGAAGGTATGGTTCGCCACCTTGCGTTTCTTCTCCCCATTCGCCGATTCCCCCACCTGCTCCGGCATGTGGCAGGTCTGACACTCTTTGCCTGACTTCACCGCCTTGCTCTGATCCCAGTTGCCCAGCAGGTCGTTGGCCTTGCCTAAGCCAACAGCTGAAGTGACCGACTGGTGGCAATTGAGGCAGAGATCGGACTTTTGAAACAGACCCAGCTCTATCGACTGGTGTGCCCGATTCTGAACAGAGTCCTTATAGGGGCCATAGACGGCCTTGCTCTCAAGTTCGTATTTGGGCTCCGGCGGTTGTTTGGTTCGATCAACCTGCTTGATCAAATGGCATTGCGCACAGGCTACCCCATCCAGCGACGGGTCACCGGCCTTGGCCTGATTGATAAACAGTTGGACTTGATTGGAGAATTCGCGCACGTGCGGCGCATGGCAGCGAAAACACATGGCTTTGTCTTTTCCTGCCGGAGAAGCTAAGAACGCGTCGAGCGAGGCACGAAAGGCCGGGGAATGGATCGAGCGCGAGAGCGGAGAGGTATCCCACTCCTCAAACACACGCTCATGGCAGCGTTTGCACTTGCTGGAAGTCGGAAAGGCCTGTTCGATAGTACTCTGCGACAAAGCGGCTTCT
>JANOOS010000068.1:0-11367 GCA_031421455.1 Nitrospira sp. | reverse complement strand
CCGATCTCGCAGCGCGGTTAGCGAATCGAGTTCAGATCACGTCTGATGGTCACAGGCCCTATCTGGAAGCGGTTGAGAAAGCCTTTGGCAGTGAGGTGGACTTTGCCCAGCTCATTAAGATCTACGGTGAAGCCGTGGAGGGGCAGAAACGCTATAGTCCTGCGGAGTGCATTGGAGCGAAGAAGTCGAAGGTGGTCGGCAATCCTGATCTGTGTTGTGTGAGCACGTCGTTTGTTGAGCGGCAGAACTTAACCATGCGGATGAGCATTAGGCGGTTTACCAGACTCACGAATGCCTTCTCCAAGAAAATCGAGAACCATGCCCATTCCGTGGCGTTGCATTATATGCACTACAACTTCGTTCGGCTTCACAAGACGCTGAGGGTTTCTCCGGCAATGGCAGCCGGGGTGACGGAACGGTTATGGACGATTGGGGATATTGTTCATTTGGTTGAACAGGCTGAGGCGAAATCAAAATGATGCACTACCCGATTACGGGATGGCTTGGAGAAGATGCAGTTTCCTGCGATACTGAAGGCGTTGGCCTTTCCCCGCTGTTGATAGGCTTCGCCCCCAACGGAGGATGACTCTATGAGCAAAGAAATAGAAGACGCTTTCGTCGAAGAGAACCAACAAGTTATTCGAGACTACCTGATCGGAAAATTCAAAGGGTTCGAAGTCACCGACACGCCTAATCCTCCGCTCTCACACATGTTTATCGTGACGAAATCCTCAGAAGAACAATACAGGGTAAAGGTTACATGGCCACAGATTTCAGACAGTGGCAACACCCCTGCGATGATGAAACAGCTCCTTGTCGCCCATGATGTGGCTGGCAGAATGAGAGGTAAGTCTCAGGGAGAGTATTTCGCGTGGGGAACCTATTAGGCGAGGCATGGGGCCTGATGTAAACAAGCCCACTGTCAACGACACATTTCCCTTAAGCCTGATTGTTCACCAACACCTTCGCGCGACGGCCTGATTTTGGACTGTGGCCTTGCGCCGTTCTTCGCATCCCTCCTACAGTACGCCTGCCAGCGAGGCCCCTATGCCTTCTCGATTCGCCCCTCCCGTCGCTTTCAGGTCTGTTGCCCCGGCACATACCACCATACCGATTTTGAAGACCAGGGCACCCTATGGAGTCTTTCTCTCACGGGCTGGCGCTGCTCTGGCAATCTGCCGTTACGCATCAAGGAAGTCCGGACGATCGCGTCGCGCCGATAGACCATTTTCGTTTTATGTCCCGTCAACTTCATGCGCTATTTCCCCGCTCGGCTCTTGCGCCGCCGCTCTCGGCTCTCCTACAATTGGCCTCGTTACGAGGCCTCCTGGCTAGGCCTCGCCATTATATGAAACGGTTGATTGAAGATTCTGGGAGGATGCTCAAATCAATGAATGGCCAACAAATTCTTGTGCGCGTATGGCTAGGCTTTCTCCTGCTGGTATCCGGCTGCGCGAGCAGCGGCAACCCTTCGATTGTTGATCAAGACCGCATCGCGCAAATCACACTCAACATATCCACGAAAGTAGACGTGCGGCGGGTACTGGGAAAACCGGATGACATTTCCCGTCACTCGGGTAGCTATGCGCCGTTGCCTGGGTTGCCTCCTTCACCCGCGCTGACCAATGTCGAGGTATGGAACTATACCTATAACAATGTGGATGTAAACGCGGCCAATTTCATTGTCGGTCTGTTTGCTGGTGGGACTCCTTCCAATATCAACACATTCACAGTGGTCTATGACGAACAGGGCATTGTCCGTCACATTTCGTCAACGCAATCTGCGGGCCGATCAGGACTAGGATCGAGGCAGGAATGGAAGCCTATAGACTGAGCGGCTGCTGAGAGCCTTGCGGCGGTCCTACTCTGAGGAGTCCTGTGCTTTCCTGTCGTCGTCAGCGATGTGTTTGAACACGATGAACCCTACTGGGATTATTCCAGTTGCTGCACCGAGCATCGCGAGCCACACAGCCCAAGGCTTGTTGGGCACGACCTCTTCTGCGAAAAAGTAGGCGGTGATGAGAGACGCGCAGATGAACAAATACTTTGCAAACCACAGTGGCGCTCCAATCAGATCGCATAACTTGCGCGCGCCGAAGACGATTCCGATCGCCAGCGCCAGCGCGAGAATGCCGCCCATGAAGAGCCTCCTGCCCGGTATGTCTTCAGTTGTGTCTCGAAAGACTAGCCCGTAGCATCTCGGAAAGTCCCTTGCGCCGTCAAGGGTACAGTACCCTCCTCCAGCCTTCCCAGTCCCAATCATGATGCCACACTCTGGAAGGACAGCCTCACGCCTAAGCAGGGCGGTCATGTTCTCCCTACACCGAGAGCGGCTCAAGACACTGTGGCACATCATAGCGTGGGTTATTGACCAGAGTACTCACAGGGTAGGCCATGAGTTCCTCGCCCAGATACGGACGTAGGAGAGCTTTGAGCGGCTCTATGTGCTGGAATGTGGGGTCGAGCCACTGGTCATAGGATGCGGGGGCGAGAATGACCGGCATGCGATTGTGAATTTTGGCCATGACGCCATTGGGCTCTGTCGTGATGATCGTACAGGTTTCGAGCGGTTCCCCATCAGTAGATTTCCACTGTTCCCATAATCCTGCGAAGGCAAACGGACGTTGACTCTGCAATCCGATCCACATGGGCTGCTTGATTCGCTCTTGGACCTGCCATTCATAGAACCCTGTGGCGACGACGAGGCAGCGGCGTTTCTTGAAGGCAGACTGAAACGATGGCTTCGCTGCCACGGTCTCAGCCTTAGCGTTAATACATTGATTCCCAATCTTGGGGTCTTTGGCCCAGGACGGGATCAGTCCCCATCGAAGCATCACGAGCGTCCGTGTGGTGCAGTCTGGCTCAATCCGGATGACCGCGATGGGTTGAGACGGAGCGATGTTGTAGCGAGGTTGAAGGTGTAACGGGGCCGTGACCCCAAATTGTTCGGCAAGGATGGCAGAGGTGGCAGTTTGAGTAAATCGTCCACACATGTGTTGTCAATCGAAGGCTAGGCTGACTGCGGGGAGGTGTCAAGGCTACCGTAGAGAAGTGATGCCTTCATTGCCTTGCTAGGAATGTCTGTGCGTCCGAGTCGCTCGTTGGACGAGGGTTGAATAGGGCACGGTCGATGATGGACGTGTATCGAGGCATGTTCCCACAAGAAGTCGGCCCAGGAGGAGCGTGATCCCAGTGAATACACTGCTAATGATCCAGCCGGCAATTGACTGTGCTCCGAGCAAGACACTGGTCGAGCTGAGAAGCCAGATGCCCACGCCAATCGCCAGAAGATACCAGAGCCGTGTCGTGTCAGCCGCTCTGAGCCCAAGCGCCACTCCCACCGAGCCCGTGAGCAGTGCAAGCAGAGGATAGGCCACGTGATGGGTTTGTGGCGTGATCCCGGCAAAGGCCAACGCCAGCCCCGACGCAAAGGTAATGCCATAGGCAATGGCCACCGCACGTACAATTGGTCGCCATGAGATAGCCGGATTCCTGTCCGTCATACGGCTCAGGATACGAGTATCACTGCGGAACCGCTATCCTACAGAGTGGGGGGTAGGGAGGATTTGGCAGAGGCCTCCGATTCATCTGTCGCCAAGATAATCCTCCGCAACGGCATCGCCTCTTCCTTTACGACGAGTACGGGCAGGTCGCATGATGAATGACATTCGTCGAGACGCTGCCGAGCTTGACGCGATTGGGGGCATCAAGACCCTAGCGACCCACCACCAGGGGCCCCTCCCGTTTCGGCGCGCGCTTCAAAATCGTCGAGGTAACCGCGCCGGTAGAGAAAGGTTCAGTCCTTTCCCCTCCCCTTTCCAGCCCATGTCATGCGTAACTTCCTTTGCGAGGGAAAGACACCTTTCCCACTCGTTGGTATGACCGCTGAAAATGCATATGAAATTGACCCGGGTGGGACCCACGCATAGACTTGGGTCACGATTCATTAACCGGTGAAGCGTGTGAAGTGTGGATGGGCCCACTAGGCTGATTAATATACTCACTAGTTAGGCTTCTCATATCTGAGCAGAACGAACAGCCACGTGCTTCACCATCGTCGAAACCTTTGAGCCGAGCGAGATAATCCGCGTGATTAATGTTGCGAGCTAGAGCTCATCCTATCGCGCCAAAAGGGACATGGCGATGATCGGAAACATCCAGCTTCTGCGAGCCTACGCGGCCCTCGCCGTCGTTGTTTATCACACAGGAACTAAATTCGGACCCCAGCATGGCACAGACTTCAAGGGCGTCGCGATTTTCTTCGTGATCAGTGGGTTCCTGATGTGCAACTTCGTCACGGAATCGCCGCGTGATTTTTTCATTAAACGGCTGATCCGCATCGTGCCGCTCTACTGGGCTGCCACGCTGCTGCTCGTCTATCTGTTCGGCGGTCTGGCGTGGCACGACTGGCGCGATGTGGCCATGAGCCTTGCATTTATCCCGCACACAAGCACACAAGGAAACTGGCAGCCAACGTTGGGTGTCGGTTGGACGCTCATCCTCGAAATGTATTTCTATACAGTTTTTGCTGTATCAATGGCCGTGGCAGGCACCAAAGCACCATTGCTTGCAAGCATAGTACTGATCATCGGGGTCATCGTGGCTACTTTTTTGGGACCGGACACAATTATTGGCCGTTATCTCGGCAGCCTTTATATACTCCAATTTGTTGTCGGAATTTGCATATTCTTCGCCATAAACACCGTTCGCAAGCGATTGACGAGCTGCCAAATCTCCTGGCTGTGGCTTCCTGCTACCGTTCTGATTGGAATGTTGGTGTGTATATTTGAGCCGCCAGCTCCAGCCATTGGGTCCATCGCAGTCAGCTTTGGCGTTCCAGCCTTGGTGGTCGCAGTTGCGCTCATCCTTGCTGCTGCTGGGCGCGACGTGGCCTCACCAATCGTGATTCTTCTCGGCAACGCTTCTTACGCGATTTATCTTTTTCACACGATAGCGCTAGAGTGGTTGCGCCAAAAGGGCATCATCATTGCGCACGACCCAGTATTAATATCCCTATTTCTGATTACGATCATAGCGCTATCGTGTGCGATCTATATTTATTTTGAAAACCAGATTCGCCTTGCCTTGAGGTATGTTGTGTTGGCCCAACACGTTAAGCCCGAGCCACAGCACCCTTGATGTCTGCCAATCTTGGCTGTCTCGTGCTTAGGCTGCGACTCAGGATACCGGTCATACTAATCCAAGTGGGGCAGCACGCTCTGGAGTGTGGAAGCTTTGATATTCTGCTCGGTTCGAATTCTGCGGCGCACGCCGATCCTTGTGCCACATTCAGCAAGTCTCTCTTGCTCATTAAATCCGAACCTGGGTTCTCCAATGGCTAGGTCCATAGGGTCCAGGGAGCCGAGCAGGACTCAACCAAAATACAAGATGCCGGTCCCAAAACAGTCATGTCACAGAACAATCTTCTACTCATTCCAGCTCACTCAATCCCACTTCTTCTCATGTCACACGCCGTTGGCTTTCTGGCATAAAATCTATGAAACTCATGCCAGAGTTAACGATGCTGAATTGCCAAAATCAAATCCTACCTTCGGCACCCCAGGTTCAAACGACACTAACCAAATCAACAAAACAAACCGGATCAACCAGCTAATCAGTACTATCCACAACAGAGCTTGTGCCGCTCTTCCGGGATGTTCTTCATATTCTGGAAGACGGTTTCTCGCTCTTCTGCACTGGTCACCCGATCGATGCCGGGATAGAGCACCCGTTCTTCTTTCATATTGTGTGAACCGAGTAGATTCAACAGAGCCTCTTCTTCTTGATCGCTGTCGGGACTTTGCTCTGTCACCTTCTGATGAATAGCTTCAAGTTGCTGCTCAATTTGGCGATGCTCAGCCCGCATCACGGAAGTCGCTCCGCCTTCGGTGATGCCGGTTTCCTTTTCCCACAGAGGAAATAGCAGATCCTCCTCCCACACGATATGGCGCTGCAAGCCGATCTTGAATGCTGTGAACGCTTCCTTGGCCTTGGGAAAGTCAGACCGCTTCAACTGTTGAAAGGTCTTGAACAACGCATCTAACCGATCATGGTCTTGCTCATAAAATGCGGCGATCGTCTTCGGTTCACTCATAGAACCCCTCCCCAGATATGAAATAGACCGGATCGTCCAGCTCAGTGATGGTGATGCTGAAGATCATGATCATGACCATCAGCCGATTTCTTTCCCGCCCTGACAGACTTTGGCTTCAGCGGGGTAAATTTGGCACCATAGGCATCCTGGCCCGGCATCTTGACGAATACCACAATCACGGTCTCCGGTTTGACCTGAAACTCGCCGCGACCCGTCAACAGATTCTGTGGTGACGGCTCCAGCTTGACGGTGATTTTGGCCCCAGTCTTATCCTGTTGAATGCTCGCCTTACCCTCTCCGCCGTCGGTCTTAATCTCTTGCCATGCATGATCGGTCACATGTAGGACCAGCTCTCCCTCCTTCGCAACAAGCTCCAGATGATAGGGGCCTGCCGCGCGGACTTGCCCGCCATGTGGCGCCTGCATTGTATCCAGCAATTCATCGGTATGTGCCCAAACAAGCTGCACTATCATCAGGGGAGCAGCAAGCACGACAGCAATAATCGATACCTTCATTTTTTCTCCTCAAGATACAAATTGGAATGGCCGGGAGATTTCCATAGCCATCTTAACCCAGATTATTCATGGATATCGCCGAGAAATGGCAGAATGTCGCGACGAACCGTCATGAATATTGCGGGCTTGATTCTCTTCGATTAAAAAGCGAAGGCCGTGCCAGGAAGGTACAACCAGAGAATCTCTCATTAGCAGTCTGCTGAAAAGCTCGATTTATACATAAAACTCTGCCGAAATTTCGCTGAATGCCTCTGATGCCGCAATAGCTCAGGATGCTCAAAAAGGCTGTCCAGCAAGGCCGCAGCGAGCGAAGAGGCGAGGCGTACGCTTCGGTACGTTGAGCCTTTGAGCGATGCGAGAACGCTGCTGGCGGACTTTTTCAGCATCCTGTTAGTGTGATTTTGGGAGGACTTATGGATAGGCATAAAGAAGGGGAATATGCCTCTGGGGCATTCCAGGGCTTAGGAGAGAAGAGCGCTGTCGCAAAAGGCAACAACCCGCCAGGCGGGTAAGGCAGTTATATTACCTATCTTATTTCACAAAAGACCGCACGTATCGCACCACCTGCCAGGCCTCTTCTTCCGTCAACACGAGCGGAACGAATGACGCCATCGCCGTGCCCTTGCTGCCATGTTGCAAGATCCAGAACAGTTCCCCGTCGGTTCGCGCGGCTTGCCACTTCTTATCGGTGAAATCTCTCGGTAAGGGGCCTTTCAGAGTCCCTGGCGCAATATCTCCCCCCAGTCCTTTCCCATCAGGTCCATGACAAGTCTTGCAAAAGGCTTTCCCTTCATACAGTGCTTTGCCCTTCGCAATGATCTCCTCGCTGGCAGGGAATGGATTCGTCACAGCACGGGTCGCTTCGATTTGATCCTGCGGTACCCGCGGACGCATGATCGCCTTGTCAGCCGCCCATATCAGGCCCTCGGTAATCAGGAGCGCGCCGACTGCCAGCATAATAATTGACGTAATCCCGATTCGATTGGTCATGACGAACGATCCTTTTTCGAATGAGTATGGAGACAGAACGAGGAGAACCTGTTGCCAGGCTCCCCCCGCCAGCCCATCTTGTTCATTTGGTCTATTCGGTCTTTCTGGTCCATCGGGTTCGTCTCATCCAACCAAATAAACCAGACAGACCGGACAGACCAGGCTTATCTTTTTCTCACAGCCAGCTGAGGCTTACTTCGTCCGATGTTTGTGTGCGACGGACTGTGGGTGGCCGACCACGCCGTTAGGCGCTTTGGCTCCATCCGGCCAGAGATGGAAGATGATCCCGTCCGTCTGAGCCGCAGCTGCGGCGACTTCCTTGGCTTGGGCCTCCGGCATATCGAGAACCTGGACGCGGCCCGAAGCAACCTCGACCTCATGATCATGGTAAAACTTGTTCCAGGTTTTCAGCGGTACTTCCTTGCGCGAGATGGACTTGGCAACGAAATATTCGACATCCGTGAGCCGGGCATTGGGATCGGTCGACTCAAAGAGCAAACATTGCAGAACCTCCGGAGAGATTCCCTTGCAGTAATGGTGATAGGGGCCGTGCACGGTGCCGTCTTCAAACTTGTGCGGGGCTATCACATGAATGTTAAACCCATCAGCCGGACCCGGCTTCTTCTCCGCTGCCGGAGCGGCTGGAGCAGGGGCATTGTCCTGAGCCAACACAATGCCCGTGGAGAACATAGCGAAACTCAATACCGACGCGATACTCAATGCTCGAATCATGAGAACCTCCTTGGGGGTTTAGTACGGGGGCCTGGGCCTAGTTCATCTAGGCCGAGAAAGACCGTGCACGTTCGACTGCCTGCATGAGACACGAAGCTTCAAAAAGATTCAACCAATATTTAGGGAGTTTGAAAACTGCATTGAATATTAACAATTGAGCATTACGGTTATCGACCACAAGCATCATCCTCACAACCGCCCATCCCACCTTTTGGCCCGCCCTGTCCCATGCCGCCCATGCCGCCTCCCGGCCCCATCATCGGTCCCATACCTTCTCCACGTCCCGGCATGCCAGGCCCATGCTCACCACTGAAATTGCGGATGTACTGGATGAGGGCCCAGATCTCTCCGTCTGTTAATTCTCCTCCAAATCCAACCATGCTACTACCGGCCGATCCGTTCTTGATCACCCAGAAGATTTCGCCTTCCGTCCGATGGCGCCAGAATCCATGGTGCTGAAAATTGCGGGGCGATGGATTCAGCTGAGCTGCCAACGGCCCATTGCCGTCTCCCTCTTTGCCATGACAGTTGAAGCAGGCGCCCTTGCCATCGTAGATCACCTTACCCAACGCGACGGACTCAGGGGATTTCGGCATGGAACTCGTGAGGGCGCGAGCTTCAGCCAGCTTGTCTGCCGGTACCAGTGACTGCATCATGTGCCGTTCGGCTGCCCCAGCGTGAATGGCAAAGGAAACCACGGCGACCAGTAACGGAAACATACTCAGCCTCATCGCCTTCCTCCTTTAATCCACTGTTGTAGAACACCTAACCAGCAACGCACAATGTGTCGAGTACCGGATGTGCGAGAAGGATGTCGTCAGATCGTTCCGCCTGAGCAAATTCGATTGCCACATTGCCGGTCTGGTCAGCCCCTCGATGCTGCTCGGTCTCGACCCGAGCCCTCTCGCCGGAGCAACTCAGGAGGATAGCGACCCTAAAATTGACGCGAACAGCCGTATCATAGCTGTCCATTATGCCAAGACCGTACCACTATCACGATGAACCAGCCTATCCTGTACTCCTATTCAAATCACAGGATAAGTCGTGAGGCTTCGATCGCCCTGAAGCTATATGCCACAGAGGCGACCTGTGATTGTTGCGGGATGCCACAGAAGACTGGGGAAGGGCGAGACGGGCGAGACAGAAAGTGCTGAGTTATAAGTTCTGAGTTCTGAGTGAGAGGCGGACAGAGAAGGACGGGATGGACAAGGGTTCCAAGTTTCCGGAACTCAGAACCGAGGGGGACACGATCCGAAGTTCGAAGGCTCTAGGCGCTTCAAACTTCGGACCGCACCTTTCCCATCTATCTAAGCAGGCGAGGATTACTCTTTCACAATCACGCCGCACGCAATGCGAGGTCCGCCCGGCGCATCCTTGGTCGCCGGGTCCGGCAGATACTTATCGTCGAACTCATGGATGATGAACGCGCTCCCATCTTTATCGAACAAAGTGTTGAGCCCTTCAGACAGAGTCACCCGGCTCGTGATTGTATACAGCGACCCGTTCCGATCATCATTCACAGAAAGGTTCTGGAGGTCGCCGAGATGGTAGGGATGGTTCCCTAACCCAGAGGTCACGTTCGCCTCCGGATTGATTGCCGCATCCACATTCCCATCATAGTGCCCCTTGGCCGCTGCGAAGGGTTCGCAGTTGCCGACTTCGTGAATATGGATCGCGTGGCGTCCCGGCTTCAACTTGCTTTCCGCTGTGCCGGTGAGCTTCAACTTGATCGTGACGCGCCCTTCATACTTTTCGTAGAGATGCGCCTCTCCCGTAATGCCGGGGCCGGCGATGATTGCCTTTGCGTACAAGGGCTTTTCCTGCTTGCCCGTGTAATAAGACGAGCAGCCGGCAAGCGGTACGAGCGCCGACACCACAATCGCAGTTCCCACAAGTATCCGATTCATGCATCCTCCTTGGTTATCCGATTCTCCGAACAGACGGCGCACGAGGATCCCCCCGCATCTGCGCTTCATCTGTCGAACGACTATCCTAGCATAACGCTGAAAATGTCCGCCAGCGGTTCTTGTTCATTTGGTCTGTTCAGACTGGACGAGCAAAGAAGTTCTGAGTTTTGAGTTCTGCATTCTGAGTTAGAGGCGAGTCGGGAACGGCCTAGCGTCCGAGGCGGTCTGAAGACTGAAGTGTTCAGATCTCCGACCTCTGGCCTTCGGCCTTCAGCCTGCACCCCTTCAGCCTTCGGATCCCGCCTATCGCGCGCATTCCAACAGCTCGTATGGGGAACCCTGAGCCTTGTGCTGATGATGGTCTCGCATTCATACTAGGCACATCAATATTCATGGTATTCGATCGTCATGAAGAACAGCCGCCACATTACTGGATGCATAGGACGAGTCCTGAAATATCTTCACGCCTTGGGCTATGTCCTCATCGCAATCGTCATGGGTACATCGTTTCTTCCCACAGCAGCAGCGGCGACGCATGACGTACAGAGCCCTCTTGAGAGCATTGCCGCGCTCGCCAACAGCACTCTCATGCTGACAGTAGCCGAGGGCCCCTTCATCATGGGCACGACCCGTGCTCACCACGAACCCTTCAGCCTCGATCTCCAGTATGACGACACCGAGCAGCCCCAGCGTCGCGTCTGGCTCAATCGGTATGAAATCGATCGGGATGAAGTGAGCCTGGGTGAGTATTTGCTATGGCTGCAGCAGCAACAACGCCACATCCCCGAGGAAATTCGGAAACTGATCGATCATGTCACGACGATCCATGCCATGCAGCCCGAGACATTGACACGTTGGCCGGCGCTCTACATCACTTGGTCTGAGGCCTCGGACTTTTGCCAAGCACGCGATAAGCGATTACCGACGGAAGCCGAGTGGGAAAAATCCGCACGCGGGGACAGCGGCAATCTCTTTCCTTGGGGACAACGACCTCCCACGCCGGCGCTGGCGATGTTCGGGCAGTATCACGCCCACGAGATTCCCATCGTGGCTTCTGTCGATAGCGGCAAGGAGGGCCGCAGCCCCTATGGCCTGCATCATATGGCGGGCAATGCAGCCGAGTGGGTCG
>JANOOS010000067.1:0-4691 GCA_031421455.1 Nitrospira sp. | reverse complement strand
TCGAGTTCTCGTGCTGCGCAGGCTCTGGGGTCCTCACCAGGATGAAGTTTCCCCGCAGGAATTTCGTAGATAAACCCTCCTGCTGCATGGCGGAACTGCCTGATCAAGATGACCGTGCCATCGTCTTTGAGCGGCACCACCGCTGCCGCTCCGGGATGGCGCACAACTTCTAGATCGACCGTGAAGCCATTGGGCAACGTGACGGTATCGACGTTCAAATTTACAACGATGCCTGTGTAGATGTTCTTGGTCATGAAGAGCTTATGGCTAATGGCGCATAGCGTATGGCACAAGCGGAAAAGAGTTTCATCTTGTCTTGCCCCTGCTATCAGCCACGAGCCATACGCTATACGCTCTTTGGTTTTCGATAGAACGGTGGCTTGACGATGTATGCCGGAACCGTCTTGTTACGGATTTCGATCAGAATCGAGCTGCCGGGCTCCGCAAATCGTACAGGCACATAGCCCAGCCCGATACCCTTCTGGAGAAGCGGTGAGAGATTACCGCTGGTGACGTCTCCGATAGGGAGGGATGTCGCAGGGTCGAGGATTCTGAATCCGTGGCGAGGCACGGCTTTCTCGGTAAGTTCGAAGGCGACGAAACGGCGAGTCACTCCTGCCTGTTTCTGTGCCAACAGCGCCTGGCTGCCGATGAATTCACCTTTCACAAAGCTGACAGTCCAGTCCGCATTGGCTTCGAGTGGCGTTGTGTCTTCGCCCATGTCGTTGCCATAGAGCAGATAACCCATTTCTAGTCGGAGGAGATCCCTCGCGCCGAGCCCTGCCGGCTTGAGTCCCCAGGCCACCCCCTTGTCAACGAGCAGATCCCAGAGGCTGCCGACTTTGGCTACGTCAATGTAGATTTCATAGCCTAATTCACCGGTGTAACCGGTCCGGGCCAGCAAGCAGGACAGGCCACCGATCCTGGCGTCACAGGTGTGATGGAGCTTGAGTCCGTCAAGCGCCGTCCCACCAAGACTCATGAGCAGCTCGCGAGATTTGGGGCCTTGAAGGGCGACCTGGGCCAATTCGACTGACCGGTCTTCAAAACAAACCGTCTTGTCCTGGGCCAGCTGGGATTGCAGCCACGACCTGATCTTCTGGCGGTTCGAGGCATTCACGCACAGGAGGAATTCGTCCGTGGCAAGCCGATAGACGAACACATCGTCTTTGATGCCGCCGCTCTCGTTGCAGACCATGGAATACTGGGCTTGGGAAATGGCAAGTTTGCCGACGTCGTTGGTAGTGACTCGCTGGAGGAAGGAGACCGCGCCAGTTCCGGCGATTCGCAACCTCCCCATATGGCTCACATCGAAGAGCCCGACATGGGAACGGACTGTATGGTACTCGTCCACGACCCCGCTGTATTGGATAGGCATCTCCCACCCGGCGAAATCGACAAGTTTCGCGCCGCTTGCACGATGTTGCCGGATGAGGGGAGTTTGTTGCATCAGAAAGAGTCCAAAATTGGAAAGCCGAAAGTCTGAATGTCCCTCAGACTATGAACTTTATGACTTGATGACTTTTCGACGTTCAGCGCAACCCGAGCAACTCAACATCGAAGATCAAGGTGGCATTCGGTGGAATTACGCCACCTGCCCCCTGTGCGCCATAACCGAGCTTGGAGGGGATGGTCAGCTTTCGCTTCCCACCGACTTTCATGCCCTTCACGCCTTCGTCCCACCCCTTGATGACTCGTCCAGCACCCAGAGGAAAAGAGAACGGTTGGCCCCGGTCCACGGAACTGTCGAATTTCTTCCCGTTTTCTAGCCAGCCAGTGTAATGCACGGAGACGGTCTGTCCCGCCTCTGCCATTGCGCCAGTCCCAACTGTGAGATCGATATACTGTAATCCCGATGACGTCGTGACTTCATTCCCTTTGGCACCTGCTTCCTGATACGGCATGACAGCTCCTTTCCTAAGCGATAGTCACTCAACTACGATTTATACGGCGACAACAGAGTAAAGAATTGCGGCGTAAAGGATCTTCTACCAACGTCTAGGCGACAATCCTAATCGAGAGATCCGTGAACGTCCCGCCCTCATTGGTGTTGCTATCAGGAATCAGGCTCGGAGAAAATGACCACACTCGCTGTATAGCCGTGCAGGAAGTTTCGTCCTCCGACCGAACCGATCTCGCCTTGGGCAAAGAATCCCGCCGTTGGAATAGGACCAAGCCGCTCTTGCACGACCCCGATGTCATGATGGGGTTGGCCAAAGAGTCCCTCTCCACGCCCGCAACAGCTGAACAAGAGGGCCCCGAGTGGGGGACTCCGGTGCTTCGCTCGATCCGCAGCCAGAAGAATGTGCAAATCATCGCTTGCAGACTTCGCATCGCGAAGGTGGAACTGCACGGTCTGGCCTTCCTGGATGACATCCCCAATCGCAACAGCTCCGGCCTGTTGATCCGCTCCGATGAGGTTCCGAACGAGAAAGTCTCCCCGCTCGAAATGACTCCCGTGCTCATCGATCACAATGCCTAGATGCAACGCGCGATGCGCATCGCTGCGTTGGACTCCCTCCATGGATTCGAAAACGTCCTGGAGCCGCTTCAATGCTGATACCCCGCCCAGTTCATAGATAAGGTTTTGCTCCGCTCTCGTCACGACAAACCGTTCGCCGATCGGACGGCAGCCTTGCGAGGTTATAGTGCGCACGGTAATCGGTCCGGTGAGTTGCACTCCCACCACACCCCCGTCAAAACTCTGATCGTTGAGGAGCAGCCGATTTTCTCCAGAATCCTGGCCTCCGCCGGCAAGACCCCCGCCAACTTTGCCATGAGGGTACCGTTCGTTTATGAGGGATAGGACCTCTTGCATCGGTGTCGAAAATGGATCGGCGAGGAGGAGAAAGGTCGCATCCTCGATTCCCGGTTCCGGCCACCCGGGCATGCGAATCTGGTCCTGCAGCTGAGACACTGATATCTGGAGCGGAGTCAGTTTGACATCAGGAAGGCATGCGACCCAGACGGTCAAGGCTGCTGCGGCTTCAATCTCCTGGGAGCCGGCGATGACCCCTTCACCCGAACAGCCCAGACAGACCTTCGCCCGTAGCGCCCTCTGTAACATGGCTGAGATCATGGTGGCTTTGGACGCATGGTGGGCAGAAAAGAAGACGAAGACCAGATCGATAGGGGCCGTGCCAATTTGCATGAGAATAGCATCCGCAAGGTCACGCGTGGCGGCTTCCGTATCGGTCTTGCGCGAGAGTGCGGTTGCGAATTGAAGTGTGGCTTGAGTCGTCGTGCCCGTGGAATCGGTCATCATGGTGTGAACGTGTCGCCTTCCGGTCGCCGATATGTTAGCGGGATGCTCAAAAAGGCCGCAGCGAGTGAAGGGCCGACGCGTACCCCCTGGGGTACGTGGAGGGTCTGAACGATGCGAGAACGATGCTGGCGGACTTTTTCAGCATCCCGCTAGACCCCTGGGTCCATCCGTTCCGGACGGTCCTTAGCCAGTTTTTTATAATAGCGCCACATGTACGAATGGTAGTCGTCGAGTTGCGCTAGGAGATAATGCAGCTCTGCGGGATCTTCCGTCTCCACGGCATGAGTCATGCGGGTTTCTAAAAACTCGGCGAACGCTTTGGTTTTCCCCAGGGCGGTTATGAGACTCACGCTCCCGCCGAGTTGGTACTCGTTCATGCTCATCCTCCAAATGCAAGAGAGTCGCGAGAGGATAACGAGGCAAGAGAGAGAAATGCAAGTGAGGGAATCTTCTAGCCCGCATTACGCGTGAAGCGTATCTCGTGAAGCGTCGTTCGTTTCCGGATTCGGACGTTTCACGTTTCACGTTTCACGAGAGACGAACGACGCTTCACTTGGCCTGGCGATCGAGGATGGCACGGAGTTTGGTGAGAGAAATGGCCTCGACGCGGTTGCCATCGCGTCCCACCACAGTCGTTGCCATGGTCAGCGCATTGAGAATGGCTTCTTCCGTGGCTTCGACCGTCGCTGCGATCAACGGGTTCAAATATGTATCAGCGAGGTGTAGTTGTTGAAACGTCGGCTCTTTCGGGTAATGCGGGATCATGTTTGCGGTGGAGAAGGCCAGCATAAAGTCGCCGCTCCCATGCCGGGCAGTGGAACCTGTGCGCGCCAGTCCCAGCGCGGCACGCTTCGCTAATCGCGTAAGCTGCCGACCGTCGAGCGGAGCATCGGTGGCGATGATGACGATGATCGATCCTTCGCTGTGCCCAGGTGAAAGGGCCTGCGCGACGGGAGGTACAGCCTCATACAACCGGCCAACCGGCATACCGCCCACGATGAGCTCAGACCGTCGCCCATGGTTGGCATTGACGAGCACGCCGATCGTATAGCCGCCCTCGGTCTCCGGTAATCGTCGTGACGAAGTACCAATACCGCCCTTGAAGCCGTAGGACACCATCCCTGTTCCTGCACCGACAGTCCCTTCCTGCACGGCCCCGGAGGTGGCGCTGTCGAGCGCCCGAGCCACATCCGCCTCCGAAACATGACGCCCTTGTATATCGTTGAGCCGCCCATCGTCGCATTCGGCAACCACTGGCGTCAGGGTATCGTCGGTAATGCCGATTTCCGGATAGCGCGCGATCATCCAGCTCATGACCCCATTGGCCACGCGTGGCACGTTCAACGTATTTGTGAGGGCGATCGGGTACTCGAGAAATCCCGATTCGCTGATCCAGGCAAGTCCGGTCATCTCACCAGTTCCGTTG
>JANOOS010000066.1:0-2376 GCA_031421455.1 Nitrospira sp. | reverse complement strand
TAACGCCATTGAAAAGTATCTCGTCCCGAGCCGGGAATTGTTGGCGGTCTTGCAGCTCTGGCGCGCGAGCCAGCAGATCATCTTCCGCTACGATGTCATTCCCGGGCCGAAAGTGTTCGAGACCCAGATCCACGGGAAGCGATTCGAGATGTACAACGATACCGTGCTGGGCTTCAACAAGTCGGGCAAGGAAGTCGCCCGGATTCAGGTCGAGGAGCCGATCTACATCCGCCCCGCCGAACGGGTCAACTGGCTGTAAGATCGCGGGACGCGCGTTTCAGCACGGGCAGGGAGGTCCAACAAGACCTCCCTGCCCGTTGTGTTTACGACAACCGCTGGGTGTCGCTTCGCAGGCTTCATGCTTGAAAATGGAAACATCTGAAACGTAGTCCACCTGCCACGTTACTTTCTTTCGCAATATATAGCCCTCCTATGTTTGAGGGCTAAAGATGCGACTGATATTTACTCTAGCTTCTTGAACATCTTGATGATTTCTGTAGGGGCAAACTCACGGCCCGCTGATTACGCGAGGTCTTCGAGTGTTGCATTTAGCCGATACCAGAGTGTATAAAAAGAGTCTAAATTTATTGAGAAATCATCTTATTTTTCTCCAAGTTGGTGGTGAATTAGCATGAAGGTTTCGCTGCTCTTTCCTCCAACATGGCATCCGTCACAGCCCTATCTGAGCCTCCCTTCGTTGACCGGGTTTTTGGTCCAAGGTGGCGTCACGAACGTCTCTCAGCGCGATCTTGGGATCGAACTCCTCGACAAAGTGGTGACGCACTCCTACGGAGTATCGCTCTATCAGGAGTTGGTCGATAAACAGCAATCGCTCGAGAGGCACCGAACCGGAGAAACCGGATCGGGAAGTGACGAGCATTTGGCGAGGGTAGTAGAGTCGCTGGACCGCTTTCCCTATCTCATTGACCGGATTGAGCCGGCCAAGGAGACCCTCCGCGGGGAGGGCTTTTACGATCTCGAATCCTATAAAGAAAGTCTCTTTCTCATCGACAAATGGCTGGAGCTGCTCTCCACACTCTATTTCCCGACCAGACTGACAGTTGTCGACAATCAATTCGGTAATTGCTCCATCTATTCATCCAAAGACCTGATGAAGATCATCAGGGATGAATCCCAGAACCCCTACATTCGGCTCTTTCGTGAGCAGTTCGTTCAGTCGATTGTCGGGGACCAACCGGACTTGATCGGCGTGTCCATTACGGCGACCTCACAGATTATCCCCGGCCTGACACTCTGTCGTTTGATCAAGGAAGCCGCTCCTGACATCCATTTGACGATCGGCGGCAGCATCTTTACCCGATTGGTCGACAACCTGCGTCGCTGCCCGAGTCTCTTCGATCTGGCCGACGATATCATCGTGTTCGAGGGCGAGACCGCGTTGCTCGAACTCGTCCATCAATTGGACGGGAAAAAAGATTTCAGCAAAGTTCCAAACCTGATCTATCGCCAGAACGGGAAGATTACGGTCAACCAGCCGTTTTACTCTGAAAATATCAATCAGTTGCCGGCTCCTAACTACGACGGCTTCCCGCTCGGGCTCTATTTGTCGCCGGAGCCGGTATTGCCCGTGCAGTTTTCACGAGGCTGCTACTACAAGGATTGCGCGTTCTGCGCCCTCACGCTGGATCACCAGAACTTCAGACAGAAAGAACCGGGGCGAACCGTCGAGGAATTGGCATGGCTCAAGCAGCGGTATGGAGCGCAGCGCTTCTTCTTTACCGACGAGTGCGTGGCCCTCTCACCGGCGAAACGATTGTGCCAGCAGATCATCGACAAGAAGCTGGACATCAAATGGACTTGTGAGATGCGCTTCGAGAAACATCTGAGCCGTGAACTCCTGGCGTCGATGCGGGATGCCGGGTGCCTGAAGATCGTGTTCGGATTGGAGTCCTTCAACCAGCGCGTGATGGACTTCATGAAGAAAGGGATCAAGCAGGAATGGGTACGCCGCATTGCCGACGATTGCATCGACCTGGGGATTGCGGTGCATTGCTACATCATTGTCGGGTTCCCCACCGAGAAGGAAGAAGAAGCCCGGGAGACGATGAATTTTATCGTGGAGAACGAGCGGCTCCACGGATTGTACGGATTCTCTTGTCAGCCTTGCCTCTTCGATTTGGAAAAAGAAGCGCCGATCATGAGCGATCCAGGCAGCTATGGAATCAGGCGGATCATGCGTCCATCGGCAGAGGATTTGAGCCTGGGCTTTTTCTATGAAGTGACGGAAGGCATGACGCCGGACGAAGCGGAACGTCTGTATCAGCACGTCTACGAAAAGGTCAGCGAAGTCGTGAGCGAGTTACCGTTTAACTACTCGATGGCCGATGGACTGCTGTATATCGCACGGGCCAAGGC
>JANOOS010000065.1:0-5867 GCA_031421455.1 Nitrospira sp. | reverse complement strand
GGGGCACAAAATAACCGCGCGCATCAGCACATTTTCAAGTTCGCGTATGTTGCCAGGCCACCGATACTGTTGCAACGCCCGTGCGGCATGGTCACTCAGGGTGCAGGAGCGATGAATGCCCATTCTGACTACCCGATCGAGGAAATGCCGGGCGAGCGCAGGGATATCGTCCATCCGCTCACGCAGGGGCGGGAGCGTCACCGTGATCACGGCAAGCCGGTAGTATAAGTCCTCACGAAATGTGCCCTGTTGGATCGCGCGCCGTATGTCTTTGTTCGTGGCGGCGATGAAACGTACATGGGTGCTCACTGGCTGGGTTCCACCCACACGATAGAAGGTCTGATCCTGGATGACCCGCAGCAGACGGGTTTGTAGTGGGAGCGGCATATCCCCGATTTCATCGAGAAACACCGTGCCCCCTTCTGCGATTTCGATCTTGCCTGGTTCCCGTTTGACCGCCCCGGTGAAGGCGCCCTTTTCATGACCGAACAGTTCGTTCTCGAGCAGCGGCTCCGGCAAAGCCGCGCAATTGATTGCGATAAAGGGTTTTGAGTTGCGTGGACTCCACCGATGAATGGCGCGGGCCACAACTTCCTTTCCCGTACCGGTTTCACCGAACAGGATGACGGTCACGTCGGTCAGCGCCGCCTGTTTGGCGATCGTGAGTTGCGTGGCCATCTTGGCGTTGGCCCCCACGAGGTGATCGTAGCGATTGTCGATTTCCTGCCGGAGGACGTCGACCTGACGGTGCAGCGCCACAGCGGCCAGGGCTTTGTTGATCACGACGGTCAGGTGATCGGCGCTGAACGGTTTCGTCAGGAAATCAAACGCACCAAGCTGCATGGCTTGCACCGCGCGCTCGATGGTGCCGAATGCGGTGAGGATGATGATGAGCGGGGTGGTGTGAGTTGCGCTGGTATCCTTTCCGGCTTTCCACTCGCTCCGCGAGGCGCTTTTCACCTGTTGTAAGACTTCCAGACCGGACAGACCAGGCAGTTCCAAGTCCAGGAGCGCGAGATCGATCTCTTCATGTTCAATCAGGCGCAGCGCGTCTTTGCCGTTGTCGGCTGTGACAGGCTCGTGCCCCATCCAGGTGATACGATTCTCGAGTCCGAGAAGGATATCGCGGTCGTCGTCGACGATGAGGATTTTGGCGCGCATGGTTGACCCAGGTGGTTAGGCTGAAGGCTGAAGGTGATTAGCCAGATCCTCTGGTTGAAGATTTAAGGTTATAAGTATCTCGCAAGGCACAAATCAAGCTATTTAATACCTTCTCGGTCTCTACGATCTTGAGTTCAAGCAGAGATGGTTCCTCGTTGAGCAAGAACCCTAACCGTTTCGACAAATTAAACTGATAATGTAGCTCCCTCAATGATCCGAAGGCTATATTGAGAAATCTGAGATATTCTGCCTCGCTGTCACGGGCGCAACCCTCCACAATGTTAGAAGGAACTGAAACGGCGGCCCGCCGTATTTGGGAAGTCAGTCCGAACAACTCTTCTTTCGGAAAGCCTGCGGTTGTTCGATACACCAACACGACGACTTCATCAGCCAACTCAAATGCCCGAAGCTTTGTGTGGTCACGCATGATCGACACCTAAAATCATTCAGCCTGGCCCCCAACATTCGGCTTCGCACCTTCAGCCTTCAGCCTATCTACCTGGCTGCAAACAGGTATTGTGAAATAAAAGCGCGTGCCGGTCCCTGGCGTGCTCTCCACCCAGATGGTCCCTTTATGCATCGTCACCAGGCTTTTGGTAATGAACAGGCCAAGCTGAGCACCCTGAGCGGCGGGGTTGGCAGACGGCACCTTGGAAAATTCCTTGAAGACTGTTCCCAGGTGGCCCGGGTCAATCCCGCAGCCGGTATCGGCGACAGAGGTTTGGACAAGGCCCTCGGGGGTCGTCTGGAAATCGACGGTGATGCGGCCGTCCGGCGGCGTAAACTTGATCGCATTGCCGATGAGATTCCAGAGAACCTGTTCCAGCTTATCGCTGTCCCCCTGGACCGCCGGAAGCCCTTCCGCATGCGCGATCTCGATCGTGATCGATTTTTCAGCTGCGACAGAGCGCAAACTGTCGATGACGAGGCGCGCCGTGGTTTCGACGCAGACCGGCGTGAAACAGAGCATGTCCTTTTTGCTGTCAATCTGCGACCAGTCGAGCAATTGATTGATGATTCTGGTGAGCCGACTCAGGTTATGTCCGATGCGAGTGAGGTAGGTCATTTGTTGTTCGCTCACCGGCCCTGCAATGCCGTCACGCATATTGTCTGCAAAGCTGCGAATGACGGTCATGGGGGTGCGCAATTCATGGGACGCGACAGAGAGAAACAGCGACCGCTGCCGATCGTGTTCCTGGAGGCGCTCATTCGCGGCGGTCACTTCTTTCGTGCGTTCTTCAATACGCAGTTCAAGATGCTGCGTGAGTTCTTCGAGGTGGGAATAGGCGTTTGCATTGTCGATGGCTGCGGCGACCTGTCCGGCGATCGTCGACAGCATATGGAGGTCTTCGTCCGTGCAGGGCTTTGAGCCCCGGTCACCGGCGAGGTATCCCAGCGTCTGGTTCTGGCTCTGGAGCGGCACAGCGACGAAGGACGTCACTCCGGCTCGGCGAGCCAACTCCAGAATCGGTGTTTGCAAGCGATCGGCCACGGCCTCAAAGTTTGGGACGAGCAAGGGTTTGCCATGAATCAGCAGGTCGGCTTGGAGGCCGCCATCGCTCAGGACCGGCAGAACAAGCCGGCGAGCCGCCTCCGCAATGTCCGGCGCGACCCCGACGATGTGGGCCACATACGCCGTGTCTTGCTCGTGATGTCGTAGCGTCACAAACATCCGCGTAAAACCCAGGTTGGCGATCAGGAGCTGCAGGACGGTGCGAAGAATCTGGTTCAGGTCCAGCGTCCTGGCGATGGCCGCGCTGACTTGATGTAAAGTGGTCAATTGACCGACCTGCTGATTGATGGTCGCCATGTTTGCTGTAATGGCAACATTCCTTTCCTGTAGTGAGGAGGTCATCAGGTTAAACATGCTGGTCAGTTGGCCGACTTCGTCGTGGCTGGATGGTGTGATGTGCAGAGGTGAACGGCCCTCAGCCACTTGCTGGGCCATAGTCGCAAGGTTTCTTAGCGGCTTCGTGATACGGAGGGTGAGTAGGTGGGTGCCGAGTGCGCCTGATCCGATAATCACGGAGGTGAAGAGGAGTATATCTCTGATCATCGCCGCGAGATCCTGTTTCAGGCGGGCGTCGGTCAACCCTATTTGGACGGCACCGGAAATGAGTACCGGCTGTGCCGAGGACGAGTTGGCGCCTTCTTCATCCTGCTGAAGAGGGAATGCAGGCTGCGAGGCCCTCTCTTTTGGCGTCCGCAGCACCGGCATGCCGAAGTCGTACACGATTTCATCTAACGTAAGTCCGCGTCCTATTTTGGTGGGGAGGGTGAACGCTGTCACGAGAGGAGCTGTATCCGGCGATTGGAAGAGCCGTTTCACAATCTGAGGCTCCGGGTAGAGCGGATGATCTATGGACCGTACAAGGTCGGCAGAAGATTGGCGTGACCCTTTCGTGTGCTGAGCGAGCACGGTTCCGTCCTGGCGGGTGATGACCACATACACCACATCCTGGACAGCCATGAGGCCCTGAATGAACTGTTCGAGAGTGAGGAGGTCTTCCGCCACGATGCCTGCATATTGGAAGTGCTCATTGTGGACGACACTCGCGAGGAGAATCCTTCCTAACTGTTGGAGGTTGCTGGTCATCGCCTCTCGCCTCGTGTCGACATAGTAGCCACTCAAGGTCGAACAGACGATGATAAGAATGAGGCTGAAAAATAACACGAACTTTGGGCGCAGGCCGAGGATATGCCTTCTGCGTAATGGCATGGGAGCCAGGGGTTTCTCCGGCTGGTCAGGAGATTGTAATGGCCTGTCCGGATCAGTAGGTTTCATCGATGAGGCCCATTACTTCCCTTGAAAACGTGAGGCCGAGAAACTTTGCCGTCTTGAGATTGACGGTAATCTTGAGTCGCTCGATCGGCACGGGGTTGAGTGGCAGTAGCCCTTCCCCGTTGAGAATGCGTTTCACGAGCAGTCCGGTGTCCCGTCCGACATCGCCGTAGTTGATGGACATGCCGAGCAACGCTCCCAGCCTGGTGAACTCCGGTGAAAACCCGATGACAGGTATGTGACGTGCGAGCGCTGATTCAAGGATGAAGGGGATGGACTCATTCGTCAATACAGCGGAATCCGGTATGAGCCAAAGAGCCTCAACATCCGAGAGCAGCGTGCGCAATTGCTGGGGGACATCCTTCTCACTCTCGACGGGAAGCCCTTTCACTTGAACGTCGAAGATGCCGGCCTGCTCCACCGCGTTCTTCACCCGGGAGGCATTTTTAGAGGGATCATAGAGCATCCCGGCCTGGTGAAGGGTCGGCAGAAAGATCCGCATGATCTTCACCTGTCGGTCGAAGGGGATCTCCAGGAGCGTGCCGGTCATGTTGGCGGCTGTGAGCTGATGTTTCAACGGGTCCAGGACCATCATGTAGACGATCGGGACATCCACGATTTCTACTTTCGCTGCCAATGCGGCTTTGAGACCCACGGCGACGACCACTGAAGCATTCGATGCCCGCAGCTTGCGCGCGAGTTTTTTCCCCAGCTCCAGGTCGCCTTGCGCGTCGTACTCGGTATAGGTCGCTCCAATCGGGCCCGTGGCCTTCAAGCCTGCAATGGCCTCGCGATAGGCCGAGATATCTGAAGACTGCAGGATGGCAATCTCCATCGCTGCGGATTCGGACACACCCAGGGCACAGAGTCCGAGCAACAGGCCGAGTCCCACCCCCGCCCAGGCGGCTAAGGAACGCCCTGCGTGGAAGAGCCTGTTTATGTGGCCAATCGTTTTCATCATCCTCAGACGCATGGGCCCATGGCGTGAGTGAGACAATCAGGGCATGCGCGACAGGGTGTTCTGAGTTCTGAGTTCTGAGTTCTGAGTTGGCCAGAAAAGCTAAAAGAGGAATTTTGCATTAGGTCCGCCATCGCCAGTTTACACTCCCAACTCAGAATTCCTAATACCTAACTCAGAACTCAGAACTCAAAACTCAGAACTTGTTCACTTCTCGTCTTCCAACTCAGAACTCAGAACTCAGAACTCAGAACTCAAAACTCAGAACTTTTTCACCCGTCTGGCGCTTCACGCGCCATGGTCCGTGGTGCGGACCGTTCCCAATATATGCAATGCTTTTCCGTCCTGATCTCGAATAATCTCACCCGTCCAGATACATCTTTTGAAGCTGCCGTCCGGCTGCAGGACACGGTGCTCAAATGCCACGCCGGCGCCGGCTTGATCCATTGCCTGTTGCATCGCACGCATCATTGACTCCCGATCCTCCCGATACACGAGCGCCAACCAGTCATACTTTGTGAGAGGGCGCGTCACGCCCGATGGGCCGAGGAGCCTGTCGACCTGCGAGGACCAATAGATGCGATCGGTCTGGAGATCCCAATTCCATGTGCCTATCTCTGTCGCGGTCAGGGCAAGATGAAGTTGTTCCGTGAGAGAGCGGAGGTTGTGTTCGATGGACTTGCGCTCGGTGATGTCGGTGTGCGATCCCAAGAGACGAACTCGTCGCCCATCCGGCTCTGTTACAAACGAGGCCCGGGCCTCGATCCACCGGTAAGTCCCATCCTTGTGCCGCAGGCGAAATGCCTGTTGGTAATCGCCAACGGGGTGTGCCAGATAGGCCCACACGAACGCAATGGCCTGGTCATGGTCGTCGGGATGCAGATGCGTCTCCCATGACTCGAAGACATCCCTCAGGTCTGCTTCCTCGTAACCAAGCTGGTGTTTCCATTCTCTGGAGAACCAGAC
>JANOOS010000064.1:0-4384 GCA_031421455.1 Nitrospira sp. | reverse complement strand
TGCACTCGACGTGACCATCCCGGCCTCGCCTATACGAGCCAGAATAAATTGCTGCACTCCATATTCCGTGAGGTTCCGCCCTTGCGTGACCGCCTCATGAACATGGCTGAATGTCTCGTCGACAATGCGCCGAAGCGCCGCCGCGGCAAACTGATGCGATTCGAGTTGACGATCCGTCCAACGCGCTTCAAACGTCTGAATCAAATCTGCTGAACTGACCACCTCGACGCCGTAACTTCTGATCAATTCGATCGTGCCGGCATCCACGCGCGATACATAGGGAACCGCATTCAACGGGGAATACTGCATGGCGACACGGAGCCCGCCGGCGAGCAGCCGTCCAAGGATCTGCCGTTGCTGCTCCCACGATACATAGTACTCAGCCTGACCCGGCAACGTATCCAGTACGTGCGGCTCGATGCGATGCAACAGCTTGATCGGAGCCCCCTGCGCCGGAATCCAGTAGTACCACCGCCTCGTCACATGAAGCCTCGGATCGAGCTGGAGTATGCGATAGGCGAGGGGGTCGCTCCCCCGGAAATCGTAGAAAAGCCAGCCGCCGATCTCGGCATCGCGCAATGCCTGTTGAATTTCGCTGACACGCTGATAGATGGCAGTGGTCATGGTAGAGGGCATCTTATCGTCGCACTACCAAGCCGTCAATGAGATGGCGGCTAAGATTCAGGGGTCATGCTACAATGCGCACCATGGCGCTTGAGCATGCCCCAGAGCCTTCCCAGTTCCGCGTAACCCTGTTTGTCGGGCCGCAGCCAGTGAAGGGAAATCCCTTCACCTCCTCCTGCGTATTTAACGTCAAGAAGCGGAGCTGGAAGGGCGGAGTCCAGGTTGCCGTCGACATCGCTCAGGGCCAGATCGACCGGCTCAGCACCGACGTTGATTTCGCCCGCTGGTTAACCCTGGCCCTAGCCGATCTCGCAGCTGCAGATCGGGTATTTCAACAGGAGCGAGCCCATGAGCTCTTTATCCAAGCAGTCTGTTGGTGCAAGCTGGACCTGGCGTTGCAGTCCGGCATCACGCAAGAGAACCAATGCCTCGCAGCCGACACATGGATTGCTGAAGTCAGGGAGACCGTCATCAAGAGGACAAATTTCATTACATCGTACATTGCAGCTGAACTAGATCTCGCACCAAGAGACGCCACTGCCCCATAAGACACTCCAGCCTGGTATGGCAGGGGGTTTGCATTCACAGTTGAATTTGTTATAACCGCACTACTACTGAATTATGGAAGAGCGCCCTGGAGTCAACCACTGCCGCTCAGTTCGCTCTGACGAAAAAGGAGGATTACCTGTGAACATCTGCTCATCGTTACCCAATCGCCATCGTGAGGCTACCAGCTTCAAATTGGTCCTGACCTTCCTGCTCCTGGCCCTCTGCACCTTCACTATGGCGCCGGCTGCATGGAGTCAAGAAAGCACGGGCTCCGCATCGAGCGCAAACACCGAGGGTGGAGACACATCGAGCGCGGGCATGCAGGTCGCTGCCGGTGCTTCCACCCTGTTATATTTTCCACTGAAAGCCGCATTTGCCATCAGCGGCGGCATTGTCGGGGGACTCGCCTATGTATTTTCAGGCGGGAATGAAAACGCTGCCAAGAGTATTTGGACCACCAGCCTCTACGGCACCTACATCATTACCCCCGATCATCTACAAGGCAATCGGCCCATCCGCTTCCTGGGGGTCGCTGACTCGAACGATGCGCCAGCCCATGCTCCAGAGCCTATCCGCTAACTAATGAAACCGATCATCGGCGTCACACCAGACTTCAACGCCGGTGATCGGAAGGAATGGGGCGGGCGCGAGCCCACCTTTTTTTTGAACGCACGCTATGTTCGTGCCATCGAAGAACTCGGCGGCGTTCCGCTGGTCCTTCCGCTCCACGCAGACCGGGCCACCAGACGGCGCCTCCTACAACAGCTCGACGGACTCCTCCTCACCGGAAGCGGGCCGGACCTTCCACCGTCGCTGTATGGTGAACGCCAGCGCTATCCCTTCAGAACCGTAAGCGAACGCCGCAGGAACTTCGAGCTGGACATCGTCCACCTGGCACAACAGGCCGATCTCCCGCTGCTCGGCATCTGCGGAGGGATGCAGGCCATGAATATCGCCTGCGGCGGCAGTCTGATTCAGGATATTGCCTCCCAAGTCTCGACCGCGATCCAACATCGGCAACAAAATCGCGCGACGAATCTGAGTCATACCGTCGCTGTCACACCAGGCAGCCTGCTCCGTCGCATCGTACGATCAGTATCGATGAGGGTAAACAGCTCCCACCATCAGTCGGTCAAGGCCGTCGCCCCGTCACTGATTGCCAGCGCCTTGGCACCTGATGGTATCGTGGAGGCAATCGAATCTCCGGCCAACCGCTTCTTCCTTGGCATCCAGTGGCACCCGGAATACCTCTTCGACCGGCATCCCCTCCACCGGAAAATATTCGAAGCCTTTCTACGCGCCGCCCGCGCAACAGACCGTGGCGCGTGAAACGCGAGACGAGCGGGAAAGGCGCGATCTGGAGTTCGAAGTTCAAGGTTCGAAGTTCCGAAAACCTCGAACTTCGGACCTCGAACCCTTGCGCGTCTCGCGCGGCTGTTCTAAAGAGAAGGCCTGCTATACTTGGCACCATGTGGAACAGAAACTCATCGATCGCCCTGCGCCATTTGCCCTCCATGTGGGCTGAGGAGATCCGGTGATCAGCCGACTTTTCCGAACCAAGTCCATTGAACAGATCCTCGCGGACGCAGATGATCCCGATCATCGGTTAAAAAGAACCCTCACGGCCTGGGATCTGACCGCGCTCGGCATTGGCGCGATTATCGGCACCGGCATCTTCGTTCTAATCGGCACCGCCATCGTCGGCGATGCCAACCGGCCAGGGGCAGGACCTGGCATTATTCTATCCTTCGTGCTTTCCGGCTTGACCTGCGCCTTTGCAGCGCTCTGCTATGCAGAGTTTTCCACCATGATTCCCGCTGCCGGCTCCGCCTATACCTACTCGTACGCCACGTTAGGAGAATTCCTGGCCTGGATTACCGGCTGGAACCTCATTCTCGAATACGGCGTAGCCTGTGTCGCCGTCGCCATTGGGTGGTCCGGCTATTTCAACAATCTGCTCAGGCTAGCAGGAATTGAATTACCACACTGGGCCACCCATCCACCCGGAGGGCCGGACGGAGGCGTGGCGAATTTTCCCGCCGCGATTATCGTGCTGCTCGTCACCGTGATTCTCGTGATCGGGATCAAAGAAAGCGCCCGCGCAACCGGCATCATTGTGTGCTTGAAACTCGCAGTGATCCTCTTTTTCATTGCTGTAGGGACGCCGGCCGTGAATAGCGACAACTGGACGCCCTTTATGCCTCAGGGGTTCGCCGGCGTCGGCGCCGCAGCGGCGATCGTATTCTTTGCCTATATCGGATTCGACGCGATCTCAACCACCGCAGAAGAAGCGAAAAATCCTCAACGAGATCTGCCGATCGGGATCATTGCCTCGCTCAGCATCTGCACTGTCCTCTACATTGTCGTGGCCGCGGTCCTGACCGGCTTGGTCCCCGTGGCGCAGATCGATATCCATGCGCCGGTGGCCGATGCACTGAGTAAGGTGGGCTTCAAGTGGGGAGCGGCGATTGTGGCAATCGGGGCTGTGGCCGGTATTACCAGCGTGCTCGTCGTGATGATGCTGGGTCAGATCCGGGTATTCTTTGCCATGTCGCGCGATCACCTCTTGAGCCCTTGGCTATCCACCGTGCATCCGCGCTATGGCACGCCTCACTATGCCACCATTCTCACCGGCATCGGGGTCGCCACGCTCGCCGCCCTGATCCCCATCGGCGATGCGGCGGATATGACGAACATCGGCACTCTCTTTGCCTTCGTCCTCGTCTGTATCGGTATCGTGGTCCTGCGCTATACAAAACCCAACCAGCCCCGCCCATTCCGACTTCCCTTCATGCCGGTCATCCCCATTCTGGGCATGTTGGCATGCCTCGGCCTCATGAGTTTTCTCCCTTGGGTAACCTGGATCAGATTCGCCGTCTGGACTGCCATCGGCATCGCAGTCTACATGGGCTACGGCCTGAAGCACAGCAAACTGGCCAGCTCTCCTCCTGACGACCGCCTTCCATAACGTTCCTCTAGCAGGTTTCGGAAAACTATGTTCTCACGCGAGAACACCGATGGTTCGCACAGATGGCGCAATGGAAAAACGCTAGGCAGGATGCTCAAAAAGGCTGTCCAGCAAGGCCGCAGCGAGCGAAGGGGCGAGGCGTACGCTTCGGTACGTTGAGCCTCTGAGCGATGCGAGAACGAAGCTGGCGGACTTTTTCAGCATCCTGCAGGGGATTAGTTCGATTTGTCTGTAGGCTGAGCT
>JANOOS010000063.1:0-4476 GCA_031421455.1 Nitrospira sp. | reverse complement strand
TTCTGAGTGTCAACGCGATCAATACGGAATATGACTTCACCTCGCAGCCCATCGGCTCCTTTACGATGCGGGGGGGGACTGTGGGGTGGGAGCACACGTTCACGCCGTTTCTGAGCGCGAAAGGGCAAGCCGGGGCGACCGTGCTGCAGCGGGAACTGGGGGGGGCGACGTCCGCGTCCATCGTGGCGCCGATCGGCGACCTGGCGCTGATCTGGAAGGATCGCACGACGACCATGGCCGTGGCGTATGGGCTCGGGGTCAGCCCCTCGTTTCAATTTCAGGCCCAGGCGCTCCGCACGCATGTGGTGTCGATCACGCTGACGCAACAGACCGGGATCCAGGAACTGCAGGCGGTGGCCAATGTCAATTATGGCCGCGGGGAGCAGTTCGGCACGTCGTCCGGCTCCGGGATCTCCTATGCGTCGGTCATGGGGATCGGTGGACTGGTCTATAAATTCTCGCCTGAGATGTTTCTCGGCCTGCACTACAGCTATTGGAATGTGGACAACCATTTCAACGGCACCACCTTTGCCTTCGATCGGCACTTGGTGCAGATCAGCCTCACCCAGGCGTTCTACTAACCCGGAACAGTTCACGGACAATCGACGTAGGCTTCCTTTTCTTTCATCAATTTGTAACTCCGTCTCAGCGCTTCGCCGATCCGGGGTATCACCGAGTCTTTCCACTAATCTTTTGCGGTCCTTCGCCACCTGTCTCTTCCATCCATCCACTGTGCTATCGTTAGCGAACAAAGGATCGATCCCACACATGGGTGTACCGATGGCCTTGGTCGAGTGCCTCGCCTGACAGGGGGAGAGGGGATGGGAGTATAGGGTGCGGCTAGTCCTGCTGTTGATCATTGTCGGTATCGTCGTATTCGGTCCGCAACTATGGACCAGGCGGGTGTTTGCCCAGCATAGTGTGCCTCGTCCTGACTATCCGGGAACGGGAGCGGAGTTAGCGCGGCACCTGCTCGATCAGTTAGACATGCAGCACATCAAGGTGGAAGCGACCGAGCTGGGTGATCATTACGACCCTGAGACCAAGGCCGTCCGCCTCACGCCCGATAAATTCAATGGGAAATCTCTCACCGCGATCACCGTCGCCGCCCACGAAGTCGGGCATGCTATTCAAGACCAGGCGGGCTATCAGCCGTTCACGGAGCGCACGCGACTGGTGCGGGTCGCGCAGGGGGCGGAAAAGCTCGGGGGGATAGTGATGCTGGGCATTCCTATCGCGGCAACTTTAGCTCAGACCCCTGTGGCGGGTGTCGTTGTCCTGGTTGCCGGGATGGCTACGATGGGGATCGCCACACTTGTCCACCTTGTCACGCTTCCGGTCGAGTGGGACGCCAGCTTCAGGCGAGCACTGCCGATACTCCAGCAAAAAAGCTACCTGTCGCCTCAAGACGAGCGGGGAGCCCGCAGTATCCTCACCGCAGCCGCATTGACCTACGTGGCCGCCTCCCTCGCGAGTCTGCTGAACCTGTGGCGGTGGATCGCTTTCCTACGGCGATAGGCTGGTCGGTCTGGTCTATCTGGTCTGTCTCGTCTATTCCGTCTGTCTTGTTGGTCGGATCGGAGAACCAACCAGATGGATCAGACAGACCAGCGAAACCAACCTAGTTTTTCCGCAGCCTGTTAGATTTGAGACCTGGTAGGGATCGAACCTACGGCCTGCTGATTAAGAGTGGCAAAAGACCAAGAATTCGAACCGCTCGATGTTGTGAAGGTTTCCCCGTTTATCGTTGAAAATCATGAGCTTGCTGGCTTTCTACTGATTTCATGGCTTCTATCTGGTTCGGTCGTGTGTGAGGATTTTCAGCACGTACGTAGTACGTAACCCGTAAAACTATGGTAGGTTATATGTCGTGATCAGAGGTTTTCAGGACAAAAAGACGCAACAGTTCTTTGCAGGAGAGATGGTCAAGGAATTCTCCGGCTTCAGGAAGGCGGCTGAGCGGAAACTGACCATGCTCGATAATGCGTCGGATCTCAAGGATCTGCTCTCACCCCCGGGAAACCGGTTGGAGATGTTGCATGCGGATCGGGTCGGGCAGCATAGCATCAGGATCAACGATCAGTGGAGGATTTGTTTTCTCTGGAAGGCTGACGGACCATATGAAGTCGAAATCACGGATTATCACTGAAGGAGAACCTGTCATGATCAAGAATGGCATGCGGCCGATTCATCCAGGAGAAATCCTGTTCGAGGAGTTCATGAAGCCAGCAGAGCCGCCGATCAATGCCAATATGCTCGCCAAGGCCCTCGAAGTTCCGGCGAACCGGATCACGGCCATTATCAAAGGACAGCGAGGCATCACGGGCGATACCGCGGTACGTCTGGCGACATTTTTCGATACTACCGCTGAATTCTGGATGAACTTGCAGAAGACCTACGAGCTGCGTCTTGCCGAAAGAGCACTATCGGGCAAGGTCAGGAAGCACATTGAGCAACACCGGGGAGCACTCATATCGGCTTGATGAGGGAAGAATCCGTTCCAGGCTTGGAATATCCGCGCAGTGTCCCTTCTCCGCTCTCTGATAGAAACTCTTTCGAAACATAGGAAGCCCCCGGAGGACCGGAGGCTTCCCATGGAAGCAGCTACGCTTCAAGACATGAGCGGCAATCCACTCCTTGGCCTCACGCGTGACGTTGACAAGGGCTTCGAGATCATTGAGACCGAACGAAGTCCCGTTGCGCCAGGCCCCAGATTGATCCTTTCCTTCTCGCTGGTGTTCTCCCAGATCGTCGCCTTGATGTTGGCGCAACGCAGCCGGTTTGCGGTGTAGGACCTAGGTGTCAAGTAGCCATGAAACCGCGTGGAGCGGCTCAGCGGATGGATCAGCGTCCTTCAATCCGAAGGCCGCGGACGTAGGGGGAGCCAAAACAGGTCTGTCTCGTCTGTCTGGTCTATTTGGTCTGTCTGGTTGGTCGGACCGGAAAATCACCAGAGGAACCAGAGAGACCAGATGAACCAGACAGACGAGCAAGGAGCCGTGGGGCGTCCGTCGTAAAATGATTCATCGCCGATTGATTGCTGAAGGGACTGCCGTAGGGGCTGAAGGGATTGTTCAGGCCGTCAAGCTTGAATGGGCATCCAGCTCAGAAGGGATTGGACCGAGCAGTTCCAATAGGTCAATAGTCATGCCTGACCCTCAATCCATGACCGATTCGATTCGGCAATGGCTCCAAAGATTTCTGCCGTCAACAATTTCATCATGGCCATACCCTTTTCGCTGAACGGTTGTGAGTCATGAGCAACTGGCTGACAGCTTACTGGAAAGCGCTTGTCGATACGCACCATGGGAAGCCCTGCCGGCCTCCAACAGTCCTGTGGCTTTTCCTTTCAGGGAAGGGGCTCGCCAGACAAGAGCTGTTGCGCCTGGAGAATCGCCTCCAGCAATGCGCGCCGTTCCTCTTGCAGCTTCTTCGATGGCGGCACGCTGGCCATAAACCGTTCCGCCGCTACAGTCAAGGCCTGCAGCGTCTCGGCCATGTCCCTCCGCCTTGAGGCAGGCGACAACGAGGATTCACGTAATTGCGCGCGCCTCCTCCTAGGCCCGACATACATCTGCGGGGCGATCGGGTTATCTTTTTCCAACTCGGGTCGTCGAAATACCGCCATGGCTCCTCCAACGCATCGGACAACGAGAAATAATCCTCACACTGTACTCGATTCGCGTCGGCAATTGCATCGGGGCTTGAGCATAGAGGGGAAAAGGGTCCGGAGCGGTGCGGCAGCATGTCGGATGCGGGCGATGCGTGAGACGGCGCGACTGGAAAAGGAGAATGTCCCTATTGTGTGATCCTAGAGCACATGGCAGTGATGGATGAAAACGAAAGTCCGGTCGAGGTACAGTGAACGAAGAACTGATCTTGTAACTTCACGGGTGTTGCCGGCGTACGACATCGCGAACGGAATTGGTGGTTTACTGAATGGCAGGGAGCCCGCTCCCGCACCATAGACTAGGAGGTGCCGTATGGATCTATTTGATAAGTCGAGACGGGAGATGGAGGCCGAAGTCAAGAAATCGTTCAAGTGGGTCGTGTTAACCGCCATCGTCGGGCTCGCGGTGGTGACGTTGTATGTCATGGTCAAGTGAGCCCGCTGAATGTGAATCAGCGTGGAGTCTGGTGAGCCTCAGTAGACCGGTCGCGTTGCCCGTTGTTCCAGTAGAGGAGTTGTTTTTCAGCTGGCATAGTTCCAGGAAAACGAGCCTGGAAGATTTTTAACGTCTCGCTCCCCCCAAAAACAGCAACAAGAGAGAAGGCAATCTGTTCCTGACACCATTTTTTCTTGCACTGAAGTGTCATGACCACGGTCATGTGCACTCAGCAGGAATCTTTCGAGGGCGGCTTGGAGGTTTTCGACGATTTCTTGGGCGATGATGTCGGGTACGATTTAAGGGAAATGGCTGCTGACACCTTTATTTCCCCTCGCGGCCGTAGGAATGAGTTGTGCCGAAGGGGTTG
>JANOOS010000062.1:0-2535 GCA_031421455.1 Nitrospira sp. | reverse complement strand
GGCCAGTCTCAACAGCGCGATCAGCAATCTGAAGATCTCGATGACCACCGTGCGCGAAGCCGCGGAGAGCGTAGAGACGGGGGCGGAAGAAATCACCAAAGGCAACGAAGATCTCTCGGCACGGACCAGCGAACAGGCCGCATCGCTGGAGGAGACGTCCAGCGCGATGGAGGAGATGACCGCCACGGTGAAGCAGAACGCCGACAACGCCCGGCAGGCGAATCAGCTGGCCGTGGCCGCGCGCGATGTGGCCGCCAAGGGCGGTGCGGTCACCACAAAGGCGGTCGAGGCGATGAGTGAGATCAACAAGAGCAGCACGAAGATCGCCGATATCATTACCGTGATCGACGAGATCGCCTTCCAGACGAACCTCCTTGCCTTGAATGCCGCGGTGGAAGCGGCGCGGGCCGGGGAGCACGGGCGAGGTTTTGCCGTGGTGGCCGCCGAGGTGCGGAACCTGGCGCAGCGGTCGGCGACGGCGGCGAAAGAGATTAAGGGCCTGATTAAGGAATCGCTCCAGCGGGTGACGGACGGGAGTGAGCTGGTGAATCAGTCCGGCAAGACCCTCACGGAGATTGTGACGTCGGTCAAGCGGGTGACGGACATCATTGCGGAGATCACGGCGGCTTCGCAGGAGCAGGCCAGTGGGATCGATCAGGTGAATACGTCGATCATGCACATGGACCAGACCACGCAGCAGAACGCCGCGCTGGTGGAAGAAACCACCGCCGCAAGCCAATCCATGCGGGCGCAGGCCCAGGCGCTGATGAAGCAGGTCAAATCCTTCAAGATCAATGTTTCCGAGGCGCAGAAGGCGGCGATGGCGCCTGTGGCGGACTTGAGAGCGAACACGGCGAAAACGATTCATGTCTTCTTTGGAGAGCCGGAACAGAGTACCGACTCATCCCAGACACGTCTGATCAACGGGCGGGAGCAGCATGGCGTGGCTCCATCGAAGGCGGAGCGCCGCGATCAACCGGCCGGCGTCGCCGCCGGCGCCGGCCAGGATCGCCATCGGATGGATGAGAAGTTTGAAGAGTTTTAGTTTCTTGTTGTCGGAGGGTTATCCGGCCAACCTGAAACTTGAAACAAGCAACGAGAAACTTTCTGAGACCCATTTCCGGTCCAGAACAGGGGGCGACCGATTATGGACAAGATGAAACGAATCTCTAATCGTTGGGGGATCACGGCGAAATTGACCACACTCTTTGCCCTGTTCGGCTTTGTGCCCATGGCGATCGTCGGGCTGATTGCGTACAACGCCAGCCTGACCATTGAGGACTCGGTCGGGTCGCGCTTCCACGCGATGGCGGAGGGCGTCGCTGACAAGATCGATCGCAACCTCTTCGAACGCTATGGCGACGTACAGGCCTTCGGTCTCAACCAGGTACTCGATCAAAAAACCGTCTGGTATCGCGCCGAGGCCGAGGACAATCCGATCAGCCAGGTCATCAACCAATATGTGGATACCTATGACCTCTACTCGTTGAGCCTGCTGGTCGATCTGGAGGGGCGTGTTATCGCCGTGAACTCCAAGGATGCCGATGGGAAACCCATCCAGTCCCAGGGCCTCTACAAGAAAAGCTACGCAGAGACGGCCTGGTTCCGTGCGCTGAAGGCCCAGCAGTTTACGACCACGATGCCATTTGCCGCGCCAGGCAACACAGTTGCAACCGGCACCTATATCGAAGACCTCCATGTCGATTCGGACGTGAAGGTTGCCTTTCCCGGTGATGATGGGCTTACACTGGGCTTTTCCGCCCCGGTTTATCGGGACGGCCAAGTCGTGGCCTATTGGACGAATCGCGCGAAGTTCTCGCTCGTGGAAGATATCCTGCGTGTGGCGCAGCAAGTGATGAAGAAGGCCGGGTTTCCCCATTCGGGCGTCTTCCTCCTTGACAAAGACGGCAAGATTCTCGCGGACTACGATCCATCCGGCGCTGGCACCGAGCAGTTCCGTCATGATTTTACGACCCTGCTGATCACCAATCTGGCTGACCGTGGAAGTCGGGCGGCCAAGGGCGCCGTGGCCGGCAAGCCTGGCTATTCGATTGAGCCTCACTACCGTTCCGGGGTGCAGCAGTTGATCGGCTACACACACCTCAAGGGGGCCTTAGGGTATCCCGGCATGAATTGGTCTGTCCTCATCGCGGTGGATTACGCCGATGCGACGGTCGATGCGACCGCGATCAACCGGAACGTCCTGATCGCCATCCTCCTGTGTGTGGTGATGATCGTGCTGATCGGGATCCTGATCGGGCGCATCGGTGCCAAGAGTATCGTCCGGATGAGCGAGGCTGTAGCGAAGCTGGCCGGCGGCGCACTCGACACGCGGGTGCCGGCCACGACGATGGACGAGGTGGGTGTGCTGGCGCAGGGGTTCAACCAGATGGGGGAGACGCTCCAGGCCAAGGTGGCCAAGGAACAGGAGCACAGTGAACAGATGAACCAGTTTCTGGTGGAGGCCAAGCGGGTGATGACGAAGCTGGAACAGGGCGATCTGACGGACCAACTGACGATGGTCTGTGAGGGCGA
>JANOOS010000061.1:0-10778 GCA_031421455.1 Nitrospira sp. | reverse complement strand
CAGCGGGCTAAGCCCGCCGCCTATCGTCGTTCAGATATACTGACCGGGACTCCAATGCCCTGAAATGGCGTCCCGGGATCAGCGATGCAGATTTAGGCAGGAACCGCTTGGGATGTGGACTGCAAGAGAATGTTATCGATATCAGATCCGTCGAGTACTTCTTTCTCCAATAGCGCTTCAGCCAAACGCTTCAGACTCGACATGTTTTCCGTAAGCAGGCGCTTCGCCCGATCATAGTTTTCCGTCACGAGACGCCTGACTTCCTGGTCGATTTCCATGGCTATTTGATCGCTGAAGTCGCGCTGGCTCCCCATCTCTCGCCCGAGAAACACCTGTTCGTTTTGTTTGCCGAACGTCAGGGGGCCCATCTTTTCGCTCATACCCCATTCACAGACCATCTTTCTTGCGAGATCTGTCGCCCGCTCGATATCGTGTCCCGCTCCGGTCGTCATCTCATTCAGAACCAACTCTTCCGCCACACGTCCCCCCATGAGGATCGCAAGTTGGTTCAGCAAATACCCTTTCGAATAGCCGTGCCGGTCATCGACGGGGAGCTGCATCGTCACGCCCAAAGCCCGTCCACGAGGAATAATCGTGACTTTGTGCACGGGATCCGTCCCGGGAATCAGTTTGGCGATCAAGGCATGCCCGGCTTCATGATAGGCCGTCGTCCGTTTCTCTTCGTCGCTCAAGACCAGACTCTTCCGTTCAGCCCCCATCAACACTTTGTCTTTGGCCATCTCGAAGTCGATGACTTCCACTTCTTTCTTGTTGAGCCGCGCGGCCCAAAGCGCCGCTTCGTTGACCAAGTTCTCAAGGTCGGCCCCTGAAAATCCCGGCGTGCCTCGCGCAATTTTTTCCAACTCCACGTTTGTCGCGATCGGAACCTTTTTCGTGTGCACCTTGAGAATTTCAGCACGCCCGCGTAAGTCCGGTCGATTGACCACGACTTGCCGGTCGAAACGCCCAGGCCTGAGCAAGGCAGGGTCGAGAACGTCAGGACGGTTGGTCGCAGCGACCAAGATTACGCCTTCAGTCGTATCGAATCCATCCATCTCAACGAGCAATTGATTGAGCGTCTGCTCACGCTCGTCATGGCCTCCGCCCAACCCTGCTCCACGAAGCCGACCGACGGCATCGATTTCATCGATAAAGATAATGCAGGGCGCATGTTTTTTCCCCTGCTCGAAGAGGTCGCGAACACGGGACGCTCCGACGCCGACAAACATTTCCACGAAATCCGATCCGCTGATACTGAAGAAGGGCACATTGGCCTCACCGGCAATGGCCTTGGCCAACAGCGTTTTGCCTGTACCGGGAGGACCGACGATTAAGACGCCTTTGGGTATACGTCCGCCGAGCTTTTGAAACTTGCGAGGATCTTTAAGGAATTCGATGATCTCAAGGACTTCGTCCTTGGCTTCATCGACGCCGGCAACGTCGGAGAACAGCACCTTTTTACGTTCCTCCGTCAACAGACGAGCGCGGCTCTTCCCGAACGACATGGCCTTATTGCCGCCCATCTGCATTTGCCGCATCAAGAAAAACCATAATCCCAGGAACAGGACAAACGGTCCCCACGTCACAAGGAACGTAATATACCAAGGGCTTTCATCCGGCGGCTTGGCTTCAATCTGCACGCCCCGGTCCCGCAAAACCTGTACCAATTCAGGATATTCTACCGAATAGGTTCGAATACGGGTCTTATCTTTCATCACGGCGCTGATGTGGCTGGCCTTGATGATAACCCGCTCGATCTCTCCCTTGTCGAGCTTGGTCATGAACTCGCTAAAAATCACTTCTTCTTCAGGCTCATGGTGCGGCACGCTGAACAGGTTAAACAATAAAATCATGAAGAGGCCGACGACGACCCAGAAAAGTATATTCTTCGTCCTGGAATTCATCCGGATCTCCTTATGGATAGTACGCGCACAGGGTCAGAAACTCACAACCGTGGTTGATGTTACCATATGCGCATTCATACTGACAACCGTGTGCGATCAACGCCTTACTCTTGATCTTCCTCTACATCCAAGACAGCCAGATAGGGAAGATTTCTGTACTTCTGCTGGTAATCGAGTCCATACCCGACTACATACTTATTCGGGATTTTGAACCCCACATAGTCGATGGCAACGTTGATTGTCCGACTATCCGGCTTATTCAGCAAGGTGCAGACTTTAATCGACCGGGGCTTCTTTTTCATCAACTTCTTGACCAAGTGTTGGACCGTCAACCCGGAATCGACGATGTCTTCCACCAGCAAGACATCTTTATCCTTAATGTCCTCGGTTAGCTCCGTCATCAACTTAACCTTGCCGGATGTTTTTGCACGAAACCCTCTACTCGTCACGATAAGAAAGTCCACTCGCATGGGAATTCTGATTGCGCGAGCCAAATCGGCATAGAAGGCATAGGCTCCCTTCAACACACCGACTAGGACGAAATCCTTTCCCGTATAATCGGCCGTGATCTGCTTGCCCAACTCACGGATCCGGGCACGCATTTCCTCCTGGGTCACGATCGGCCGACCGAAGATCCGCTCCATGCTCCGTTACTCCTTCTCTAACGCCCGGTCACTCACCGAGGCCACCAGACAACGTGTCGTCCCATCACGAATGATGAAGCGTTCATCCTGCCGCATTCCCACCACCCAGAGAATTCCCTCCGGCGCTACCAATAGTGGAACCTTACCACGTTCGTGCCGAGACACCTTCCTATCCGTAAAGAAATCTTGCAGCTTTTTGCTCTTCCCCCTCATGCCATGGGGAGAGAATCGATCTCCGGGCTGCCAAGCCCGAACCAACAAGGGTTCCGAAAACCGATCGGCATCGAACATTACCCGTCCTTGAGAAGACCCCTTGCACAACACCTCGGCATCTCGACAATTCATGTGTTGTACCTGAATCTGCTGATTCGTTCTAGCCCAATACACAGTTGAAGGCACAGGAAGGGGCAGGGCCTCCATCATCCCAGGCCCTGAACCAGGCCCAGGCCCAAGATCCTCGCCTCTCCTTGGGCTGAATTCCACAGATGCCCGACCTAGAATCACGAGGGCCTGCTTCAGCAACAACCGTGCGCCACGCTTTCCCTTGAGGAAAAGGCGCCGAACCGACTCCACGACCTGAAGGCTGCTGCCCCGACCCTCTTCGTCGTAAGTCTGCAGAATTGCCCGAACGAGACGCCGCTGAAGCGCAACCGGCAACTCGATGAAGGCCTGGTGATCGACTCGTTGCACGCCTCCGGGATCATGACTGACAAGTGTGCGCACCAGATTATTTGTCGCCTCCGCTAGATATCGTTCGTCCTCGCGCAGCAGGTCCGTCTGCCGCTGCAACACCAGGACGGCAGCCGGCGCCAACCTCGTGATGACAGGAAGGAGTTCCTTCCTGATCCGATTGCGATGATAGAGCGGCTTCTCATTGCTCGAATCACGACGATAGGTCAGCCCTTCATCATCCAAGTACGCCAACACGTCCTCGCGAGTAGCGGCGAGAAGAGGACGAATAATCCCGTCTTCACGAGCGTACGGCATTCCCGCCAACCCGGCCATCCCAGTCCCACGCAGCAGCCACATGAGCACCGTTTCCGCCTGGTCATTGGCAGTATGGCCGACCGCAATGCGGTCAGCCCCAACCTCGCGAGCCAGTTGCTTCATGAAGTCATAGCGCGCATCGCGGGCCGCAGCTTGAAGCGATGAGCGCTGTCGTCGATTGACCAGTTTGGGCCGATGGATGACAAGCGGCAGCTGTCGTTCCTTGCAAAACGTGCTGACAAACACTTCGTCGCCGTCGGACTCCGCTCCGCGAAGCCCATAGTTGCAATGGACCACCGTCAGCATGAGCCGCCAGGACTGGGCTAGGCGATGGAGAAGCGACAACAACGCGGTCGAGTCTGGCCCGCCCGACACCGCCACGAGCAAATGCTGACCGGGAACGAATAGCTGTTGCTGACGTACCGTTCGAACAAGATGAGCCAACAGTGGCGGTCGTGCAGCAGACCTGGATGAGGGCCTCATGATCGTCGTCTCAGCGGCCATGGTTACTGGACTCCCTGCGGGATTCGCTGCAAGCTGATGCGCGCCTGCTCCACATCACGGACAATTTGCTTCGACAGCTCATCGGCAGATGCAAATGTATGATCGCCGCGTACCCGTGCCACAAACTGCACGGTGATTTCCTGACCATAGAGATCGCTGGTCTTATCCAACAGATTGACTTCGATCAGCCGCTCACCTGCGCCAAAGGTCGGCCTGGTCCCGATATAGGCGATCGAGTCATAGGACTGAGAGCCGTGGATCGTCCGCGCGGCATAGACTCCGTCGGGCGGCACAACGCGATCGGCAGGAACGCGCAAATTGGCCGTGGGCCAGCCCATCGCCTGTCCCTGTTGCATTCCATGCACCACGATACCTCGAATCCCATAGAAGCGGCCGAGCAACGTGGCAGCGCGCTCCATATTTCCTGTCTGAATAAGTTGCCGAATCCTACTTGAACTCACCACGTCCCCGTCCATCGTCACGGGAGCCATAGGATGCACTAGGAAGCCATACTGCTTACCAAGCCGCACCAGGTCGTCAATACCCCCTGCCCGCCCCTTCCCAAACGCAAAATGGTTACCCACGAACAATTCAGACAGGGTAAGAGAACGATGCAGAATGTCTTCGGCAAATTGATCCGGGCTCATCGCGGCAAAGGTGGGGGTAAAGTCCAAAAAAACCACTTCATCGATCCCCGCCGCTTCGAGGTGTGCGAGTTTTTCCTCTGGACTGGTGAGAAAACGAAGATCGACACGAGGTGCGAGGATTTTTACCGGATGTGGTTCGAAGGTCAGCACGAGCGCTGTTCCCTGTGCTTTCCTGGCCGTCTCGACCACCGTCTGCAACAGCGCTCGATGGCCTAGATGATGGCCATCGAAATTGCCGATCGTGACGACCGGATGAGCACGTGGACACTCGCTGGACAATCCACGCGTCACTTTCAGCATGGTCGTCAGCGGAGGAGACGCGCTGCGTCTTTGGCAAAGTATGTCAGAATGAGATCTGCGCCGGCACGCTTAATCGAGAGCAACGATTCCATCATCGCCCGCGATTCGTCGAGCCAGCCGGCGTTGGCGGCCGCTTTGATCATGCTGTACTCCCCGCTCACTTGATAGGCTGCCACAGGCAATAACATCTGCGCTCTGGCTGCGGCAATGATATCGAGATACGGCAGCGCCGGTTTCACCATGACAATGTCGGCCCCTTCTTCGACATCGAGCGCGATCTCTCGAAGCGCTTCCCGGCGGTTGGCAGGATCCATCTGATACGACTGCCGATCGCCGAATTGAGGGCTCGAAAACGCCGCATCCCGAAATGGCGCATAAAAGCATGACGCAAACTTGGCGGCATAGGCCATGATCGGCAGCTCTGGAAAACCAGCCTGATCCAGTTCCGCCCGGATCGCCGCCACCCGCCCATCCATCATATCGGACGGCGCCACCATATCGGCCCCGGCTTGCGCATGGGTTCTGGCCATCGCACGGAGACAGTCCAAGGTTTCATCGTTGAGAATCCGACCGTCCTTGACGATTCCGCAATGGCCGTGATCGGTGTATTCATCGATGCAGACGTCGGTCACGACCATCAGCCCAGGAACATGGTCCTTCACCGCCTTGACGGCCCGCTGCACAATACCGTTCGGATCGAACCCCGAACTCCCGCGAGCATCTTTCCGATCGGGAATCCCAAAGAGAATGACGGCGGGAATCCCCAAGGACGCAATCTCACTGGCCTCTTTTACCAAAAGATCGACCGAAAGCCTGAACTGGCCCGGCATTGAGGCGATCTCTTCCCTTCGATCTCGCCCCTCGACGACGAACAATGGATAGATAAAGTCAGACGGGGCAAGGCTCGTCTCCCGAACCATGCGACGAAAGGCCTCATGCTGCCGCAGCCGACGAAGGCGCTGTATTGGGAAAGCCATCGAATCACTTCCTCGGGAGATTCGTTAAAAACACCACGATATCGCGCACAGAAATCAGGCCAGACAATTTACCATCATGAGTCACGCCAAGATGGCGAATATGCGTTTGGGCCATCAGATCGTTGGCATCCAAGAGGGTCTTATTCTCATCGATCGTCAAGATTGGAGCCGACATGACCTGCTCAACCGTCGTCTTGTGGGTATCGGCTCCTGCCGCGACCACTCGCCGTACCATATCGGTATCGGTAAGGATGCCGATAATCTCCTTTCCATTTGTCACGAACAGGCTGCCGATGCTGCGATCGCGCATGATCCGTGCCGCAGTCTGCGCATCCGTATCACGCTCGATCGTAATAAACTTCTCTCTCGGAACCATAAACGACTTGACTGCAACCATAACCATGCCCTCCTTTGACTAATTCAATCCATCACCCTGCCGTACCGTCCATCTGCTTCGGCCTATCCGCTCGTAGAAGCAGCGACTCGCTCCCCTTGCTTGAAGTGCCTCACAATCGCTTCTGCCAATGCCGGGACAGTATTTTCTTCCGGCATAACGGTGACCGTCAACCCATATTCTTTTGCCGTATTTGCCGTAATGGGCCCGATGCAGGCTACCACCACCCCTGTGAGAAGAGGTCTCACCGCGTCCGGCCCACCGAAGAGCTCCATGAAGTTTCGGACAGTGGAGGAACTCGTGAATGTCATCACCGCCACCTGCCCATCATGAAGCTGTTGCGTCAAAGACACAACGTCCACCGTCGGGGCGATCGTGCGATAGACAGGAATCACATCGACGGTTGCCCCCAACTCACGCAACTGTTCCGGTAAGATTTCGCGCGCGACTTCAGCTCGTGGAATCAATATGCGGCTCCCACGGATTCCCAGATGAGCCAAAGAGGCAATCACACCCTCTGCCTGAAACTCGACTGGCACGACATCCGGAGTCAGCCCATAGTTTCCCAATTCTTGCGCAGTTCTCGGTCCAATCGCACAGAGGCGAAGGTTTGCCAACGCGCGCGCATCTTTTTCTGCCGCATGGAGCCGATCCATGAAGGGCTTCACCCCATTCACGCTGGTAAAAATAAGCCATTGATAGGTACTGATACGAGCCACCGCGTCATCGATGGCCTGCCAACTCGCCGGAGGTACGATCTGAATCGTCGGAATTTCCACCGGCTCCGCGCCATAGGCTGCCAGCAGCTGGGAAAATTCTCTTGCCTGCTCCTGTGCCCTGGTCAGGACAATCCGTTTCCCGAAGAGCGGCTTGGTTTCAAACCAGTTTAGTTGCCCTCGCAATCGCACGACTTCACCGACAACGATCACTGTCGGCGGCTCAAGATGTGCGGCTTCCGCTCGTGCGACAATATCGCCCAGTGTGCCCACGATAGTCTGTTGCGTGGCTTTGGTCCCCCAACGGATTGCCGCAACCGGCTGGTCGGATGGCCGTCCCTCCGACAGCAACTGTCCGACGATTGAAGGAAGATTCTTCATGCCCATCATGAACACAAGTGTCCCCGATGCACTGGCCAACTTCGGCCATTCCAACTGAGTTCCCGGCTTGGTGGGATCTTCATGACCGGTCACAAACGTGACCGTGGAGGCCAACGTGCGATGGGTTACAGGAATACCCGCATAGGCAGGAACCGCAACCGCCGCCGTCACACCAGGCACAACCTCGAATTCGACCCCTCCGGCAGCCACCGCTTCTGCCTCTTCTCCACCCCGTCCGAAAACAAAGGGGTCACCCCCTTTGAGCCGAACCACTACCTTCCCCTCTTTGGCCCTATCGATGAGCAGTCGATTGATATCGGCTTGGTCTTGATACTGCCCACGCCCCCGCCGACCGACATAGATGCGCTGTGCTGTGGCTGGAGCATACTGGAGCAAGACCGGATTGGCGAGATAATCGTAGAGGACAACATCGGCTGCCTCAAGGCACTCCTTCCCTTTTAGCGTCAACAGTCCTGGATCTCCTGGTCCCGCTCCAACCAAGTACACCTTTCCCGCTCTTCTCGATTTTGTCATGTGGGTCTGTAGATCGCTTGGAGTATTCTGTCGCCACCACGGACGAGCAGCCGTTCCGCAAGTTGAATACCCATCGACTCCGGATCCTCAATGGTTCCTTCAACGCTATCGCGAATGAGCTCTTTACCGTCTACACTGGATACCAAGCCTTCCAATCTCACCCCTGTCCCGGCTACTGTCGCATGCGCCGCGATCGGAACCTGACAACCGCCTTGGAGCCGATGGAGCAATGCCCGTTCTGCAAGAACGGCTGTCCTACTTGGCGCATGGTCCAAGCCGCTCAACAACGACTGAATAAAAAGATCGTCTCGCCGGCCCTCGATGCCCAGCGCCCCCTGGCCAATGGCAGGCAAACTAATCTGCGGGGAAAGATACTCCGTAATTTCATGCGCCCAGGCCAATCGCCGGAGTCCGGCTGCGGCAAGCACGATGGCGTCAAACTGTCCCTCCCGTAATTTCCTGAGACGGGTGTCCAAGTTCCCACGCAACATGGCAATCGTCAGATCGGGCCTGGCATGCAGGAGCTGTGATTGGCGGCGAAGGCTGCTGGTGCCGATCCGGGCGCCACGAGGGAGATCCTTAAACGACCGCCCGTCATGACTAATCAAGGCATCCCGTGGATCCTCGCGTGGCGGCACACAGAGAATGGCCAAGCCCTCGGGCAACTCCGTCGGCACGTCTTTCATACTGTGCACGGCCAGATCGATCTCTCCGTTCAGCAGCGCTTCCTCAATCTCCTTTACGAACAGACCCTTCCCGCCAATTTGGGCCAGCGGAACGTCCAGAATCTTGTCTCCCGATGTCTGGATCCTTTTCAATGTCACCACGACATGCGGGGCCAGCGCGTGCAGCTGCGCCTGCACCCACTCACTCTGCTGTACCGCCAGCTTACTGCCGCGCGTTCCCAGCACAACGGTCGATCGTTCATGGCCTGTCTGGTACATCTGGTCTCTCTGCTCTGTTCAGTCTGTTCAGTCTGTCTGGTCTATCTGGTTTATCGGTTCGTCTGGTTAGTTTTATGCCACCGAACGCACAAGACAGACCGAATAGACCAGACAGACCAGATAGACTAACCAATGGTCTTCTACCGCTCACCGGTCCGGCATCTTTGAGCGAGTCCTCGGAGTCATCGCGTCAACATCCTGGCTATCCTCTTGTGACGAATGACAGGTCTCCGAGGCAGATGACGCACGATCATCGACATTGGGAACCGCAGAGTCGCCAAGGTTAAAGAACCGTCTCGCCGCTTCGATAAAAGCAGTTCCCTCCGATGAATTTACCTCAGCTTTGAGCGTCATCATTGTATTGTGAATGAGCTTATTCACAATCGACGATGCCATTGCTTCAACCAATTGACGCTCCGGCGTGGACAGATTCGCCAATCGCCCCAAGGTCTTGTCGAGCTCGGTTTGCTTGATGTCATCGACCCGCGCACGGAGAGCCACAATCGTGGGAGTGACCTCCAGGGACTGAAGCCATTGCCTCACAATCCCGACTTCCTCCACCACCATCCGCTCGGCTTTCTCAGCTTCGTTTAAGCGTTCCCCGCGATTCCGTTCAACCCGCGTCTTCAAGTCATCGATGTCGAAGAGGAAGGCATTGTCCACATGCCGCACCGCCGGATCGATATTGCGAGGAACGGAGATGTCGATCAAGAACATCGGACGATTCATCCGTTGCTTGACCGAGCGCTGCACGTCATCCTCGCTCACAAGATAGTGCGCGGCGCCGGTCGATACCAAGACGATGTCAGCGGAAGCCATGTCCTCCCGAAACTCCTCAAACGCAACCGCAGTACCGCCGAATCGGCTCGCCAATTCCAGCGCATGTTGCGGACTCCTGGTCGTCACCCGGACATGCCGGACACCGTTGGCAATGAAATGTTTCGCCGCCAGCTTGGCCATCTCCCCCGCCCCCACCAGCAACACTGTCTTCTCGCTTAAGTCCGAGAAGATCTTTTTGGCTAATTCGACCGCGGCATAACTGACGGATACCGCCATCTCGGAGATTTTGGTTTCTGTCCGCACGCGCTTGGCAACGGAGATCGCTTTTTTTACGACCTTGTTCAAGATGATGCCGGTCGCCTTGTGTGTCAGCGCAACCTCGAACGCATCTTTGATCTGACCAAGAATCTGCGATTCGCCGACGATCATGGAGTCGAGGCTGGAAGCCACCCGAAATAAATGGCTGATCGCCCGATCTCCCTCGTGCCAGTACAAATGGGGAGTCAGCTGCTCCGAAGACAGCGAAAGATGGGCATCAGCCAGGAAGTCCTGGATTCGTCCATAGCCTGATTCGATCTCGTCGACGACGGCATAGACCTCAACACGATTGCAGGTCGAGAGTAATACCCCCTCCCGCACCCCCTGATACGAGCAAAGGCGGGCCAAGGCTTCGCCCATTCGGCTCTCAGGAATCGCCAGCTTCTCGCGGATTTCGACCGGGGCGGTCTTATGGCTCAAACCGACGGCAATAATATGCATATCAAGACACCGGCCCGTGACTCTTGAGGATCACACCGATGAAAGTCAGAATAACTCCAGCAAATCCGATAATCGTGAGGTACGCCGCTCGTTTGGCTCGCCAGCCCACGGTCAGTCGTCCCGTCAGTACGACAAAGTAGAACACCCATGTCACCAACGCCCCTGTTTGCTCGGGATTCCAGCTCAGATACGACCCCAGAGAGAGCTCTGCGTAGAGCGCGCCCGTAATGATGCCGAGCGTGAGCAGCGGAAACCCCGTGACGATCGACTGTTGATTCAAGCGGTCGAGAAAATCCAGGGCCGGCAA
>JANOOS010000060.1:0-14174 GCA_031421455.1 Nitrospira sp. | reverse complement strand
AGGGGTGACGGATGTACGCTTCCGCCTCCAGGAAGCGGCACAACAGACGGACGATATGGTCGATCGATTGCGAGAAATGGTCCAACAACTGCTTACGTCCTGGCGTGAACGGGTTCACGAGGCGCGCCGCGATCTATCTGGTCTCAACCCTATGCTCGCGATCAAACAAGGCCTGGCGACAGTCCCGCAATACTCGAAGCGCCTTGAAGGGCAGATGGGAGTCATGTTGGCACAGCGTCGTCACCGGATCTACGCGACGCTGGCACAGCTCAATACCCTGAGTCCCTTGGCAATTCTTGGGCGCGGCTACAGTATTCTTCAAACGGTACCGGCTGGCCAGATTCTCCATCGAGCGAACGACGTGGAAGTCGGACAGGAGTTGGAAGCTCAATTGGCAAGCGGGCGACTGAATTGCACTGTCACGGGGGTGTTTAATGATTCCTCAGTTTAAAATCGTTGTGTGGTTGAGTATAATGGGCTTTCAGTCCCATAAGAAACGAGGCGTGTTGTGGCAGCAGTGAAATTTGAACAGGCAATGGCCCGGTTGGAAGCCATCGTTGGTGAGTTGGAAAAAAGCGATCTTCCTCTAGACGAATCGCTTAGGATATTCGAGGAGGGGATTCGCCTGTCTAAGAATTGTCTCAAGGTTTTAGAAGAAGCCGAACATAAAGTAGAAGTGCTCGTGCAAGATAAGAACGGCAAGAAACGAATTCACGCCTACTCTTCAGACAACGAAGCCGACGAATCGTCCTCCTAGGCCCCCAGTGGTGGCCTCTATTTCTGTCCATGCCTTGATGAGCAGTTTTTCTAGTCGATATGGCCTCTCCTTCTCGTATTCACAAAGAGCGGTTAGATCGTGTGCTTATGGTTTTGGGCATGGTGCCGAGTCGGGAAGCTGCGGCCAGAACGGTTTTGGCTGGTGGAGTATTGGTTGATGGGATCATGGTGGATAAGCCCGCGAAGTTGGTGTCGCTAGATGCGCGGATCGAGATCGTCCAGCCAGCCTTGTTTGTCAGCCGATCGGGCGACAAATTGGCTGCGGCGCTTGATGCCTTTCATATTGACCCGAAAGGGGCAATTGGTTTGGACGTCGGGTGTTCGACCGGCGGATTCACCGACTGTTTATTACAGCGGGGAGCTACCCGCATTTATGCCATCGACGTGGGGTATGGACAATTTGAATGGAGGCTCCGTAAAGATTCGCGTGTTGTCTTGCTCGAACGGACCAACATTCGGTATGTTGACCGTACAACGGTTCCTGAGCCGATCGACCTAGCGGTGATCGATGTGTCTTTTATTTCTTTGACGCTGGTACTACCCGCGGTCATCCACCTACTCAATAGCTCCGCAGTGGTCGTGGTATTAGTGAAGCCACAGTTTGAAGTCGGTAAGGGGCAGGTGGGGAGAGGGGGAATCGTGCGAGATGATGCGCAACGTCAGGCGGTGACTGAGAAGGTTATTGCCTGTGCCGCTCAGTTGGGGCTTCAGCTGAAAGGCGTGCTCGACTCTCCAGTCGTAGGGCGAAAAGGGAATCGGGAGATTCTTGTTGGTTTTGCACGCGCAAGAACAAGTTGATTTGATAGGAGTTGGGCAGATGATGTCACAGATTCATATGCGATGGGGGCATGCATGAAGGTACTCGTGACCGGAGGTGCCGGTTTTATCGGGTCTCATTTGGTCGATCGTCTTGTCCAGGAAGGGCACGAGGTTGTTGTTGTGGACAATCTGTCCACGGGGAAGCGGCGAAACCTCAATCGCGCCGCTCGTTTTTCCAAGCTAGATATTCAGAGTTGGCGGCTTGAACGGGTGTTTCGTAACGAACGGCCCAATATTGTCATGCATCTTGCCGCACAGATGGACGTTCGAAAATCTGTGGATGATCCAATTTTTGATGCTCAGGTGAATGTCCTTGGGATGTTGAATGTATTGCAGCAAGCGGTCAGGCATGGTGTCCGTAAGGTGGTATTCTCTTCTTCCGGTGGAGCCATCTACGGCGAGCAGGAGATCTACCCTGCCCCAGAGTCTCATGTCATGCGGCCTCTATCGCCTTACGGCATTAGCAAGCTGTGCGGGGAGCAGTATCTATCTTACTATCAACGGATCAGCGGACTTCAAATGGTGAACTTGCGTTATGCCAATGTGTATGGCCCACGTCAGGACCCGGATGGAGAGGCCGGCGTGGTCGCGATCTTTATTCAGAAGCTGTTGAATAACGAGCACGCGATCGTCAATGGCAATGGACGGCAAACGCGAGATTTCGTCTATGTCGAAGATGTCGTTGAGGCAAATCTTGCGGTGATGGGGCAGGAAACACAAGGGACGTATAATGTTGGAACGGGGGAAGAAACCTCAATCAACGATTTGCTCAGGATTTTGATCTCTCACACAAATTCGACATGCAAGGAAGTTCATGGGCCAGCCAAAAGCGGTGAACAGGTACGGAGCGTGATTGATTCGGGCAAGCTCCGTCAAGAATTGTCCTGGGAGCCAAGGACCGAACTCAGTGAAGGGCTCAAACGTACCGTCGATTATTTCCGTGAGCGCATGGGGTAGAATCGACTGTGCGTTCAGGTAGAAGGAGAAGCATGTGCTCGCGGGCCTTGGTGGGGCTGGTCAATATCGAGGGACGGTTCCATCTACCTGGGTTGACCAGGCGTCGATCCCTCCCACTAAGTTCTTCACTTTCTGGAATCCCTGTTGAAGCAGGAAGTTCGTTGCATCGGCGCTTCTCATGCCATGGTGGCAGATGGCAACGATCTCGGAGTCGCGGTTTAATTGAGCGAGCGATTGAGGAAGTGTTCCGAGGGGAATTAGGATTGAGCCATCCACCTTTGCAAGGGAATATTCCCATTCCTCCCTCACATCAACCAGAACTAATTTATCTCCGTTATCAAGGCTTTTCTTAAGTTCTTTTGGGGAAATGGCGAAGTCCATTCAGAGACCTCCTTATTTACGACCATCATAATATGCGAGGGGTGAAAAGCTTGTCAATGAGCCTGAGTCAATGAGGTCGACAGCCTACTCAGTCCGGCCTTATCTGAGATAGACGTAAGCAACTAGTGGTGGCGGTATTTTTTTCTTGAGAAATAGAATGAGGGAATGTACATTTTTGTTGATATTTCGCCTTTATGTGGTAATACCAACTTAGTTTTAGTTATGGGGGAGAACCGGCAAACAGTAGAGTTGAACTTGAAATCATAAGATATTGATAAATTGCAATAATCACTTCATTTTTCCGTGCTAGGCCCAGGAATTGCTATATAAAGAGAGAATAGCGAGGGGCATCGTAGGGCCTAAAGGTTGTCTTGCAGTGGTTGCGCCCCTTATGAAGAAGTCACCAGCGCAAATCCTTGTGGTTTTGGTTGCGGTGAACAGTCAGAAAGAAGCGGTCAGGATTGGCGAAGGAATGGTGAATGCCCGGCTGGCTGCCTGCGCGAATATCATTACAGGGGTTCAGTCGATCTATCATTGGAAGGGAAAGGTCGTCAAAGCCAAAGAAGTTCTTCTGATATTGAAAACTACAAGGCCACGATATCCTGCACTTGAGAGGGCGATCAAGACGATGCATACATATGAGACTCCTGAGATCATCGCGTTGCCGGTAAAAGAAGGTTTTGAGCAATATATTGGGTGGGTATGTGAAGAGACCCACAGCTAATAGATAGTGACAGGGCATTACCAAAGTTAGGGTTGACTGAAGCAACCTGGGTCGGTACACTCGCAGTGAATTATTGTAGGAGGCGGGTGAGCCCATTCAGCAGGGGGTGAAGGTTATGGGACAAGTGAATGGCGTAGAAGACAGCGATGCCTATACCGTCGTGATCTTTCGTGGCTCAACTGCAAAGCCACTACGGTTTAGTTTTCACCGCAAATTTGTTAGTAAGCTATTGATTGCAGGAGCTATTTTTGTTCTAGTCGATATTCTTGTCATCTCGCATTATGTGGTAAGAACCGGTGAGGTCTGGGAATTGTCGGCATTCCGTGATGAAGCCATGAGTGCGCGGGAACAGACCGCAGCCTTCTCTGGCGCAGTCGACGATCTGAAGAAGCGTTTAACGAGTATGAAGGAGGTCAATCAGCGACTTCGTGTCATGCTGGGAATTGAGCCTACCAAAACTGGGGACATGGTTAATGGCCGAGGTGGTGTGGATGGTCCCCTTCCTGATGGCAATACTCTTCTTTCCTCTGAGAAGGCCCTCGCGAGCGACAATGGGGCTCAGCGCCTCAGTTCAGTAGAAACTGGTCAGAATGCTCTGGTCGGCCAAACGAGCCTATCTGAAGGTTCGAACGATGTTACTGAGCAGGAAATGATTGCCTCGGTCAAGGAGGGTATCGATTGGCTGTCGAAGGAAGCTACGATTCAGGAACAGTCGCTTGAAGAGTTGTCTTTAGCTGCCGAAAACAAGTCCTCTCGATGGGCAGCGACCCCATCAATTTGGCCGGTAAAGGGGTGGGTCACCTCCGGGTTTGGGCCAAGGGTTTCTCCATTTACAGAAAAGCCCGCGTGGCATGACGGGTTGGATATTGGAGCTGCTGCCAATGCACCTATCCAGGCACCGGCTCAAGGGCGAGTGACAGCAGTTGGGTTCGATCCTAAACTGGGGAATGTTGTAAAAATCGACCATGGATTCGGCATAGAAACGCTCTACGGCCACCTGGCCAAATCGTTAGTGAAAGAAGGGCAGCGCGTGAAGCGTGGAGAAGTCGTTGCCTTGGTCGGCAGTACCGGGCTAGCCACGGGGCCCCACTTGCACTACATGGTCAAGGTTCATGGTCAGGCGCTAGATCCGGTAAAGTACATCCTCGAATAGTTACGGCTTCCCGCTTAATCACTGGCTTTTCATCAACCGATTAGGTTGATGGCAAGGCCACACTGAATCTACCCCTTCCATCCAAAACAGCCCCCGAATCGGCTCAATCCCTATGCTATACTGCCGCCCCGTTAGGGTTGCAGAGATTGTGCCGTTACTCAGCCTATGACAGATATTGAGATCAACCGATCAGTGAAGGCGCGCCCAATTCAGGACGTTGCCAACCAGCTCGGCATCCAGACCAACGAGTTATTCCCATATGGAAGACTCAAGGCGAAGGTTTCGCTTGATGTACTCGAGCGACTTCACGCTGCGCCTCTCGGCAGGTATATCCTTGTGACCGCCATTAATCCGACCCCGCTGGGAGAAGGTAAGACGACAACTGCCATCGGGCTTGCCATGGGTCTTTCCCGCCTTGGCCATCGAACGGCCGTCACGCTTCGCCAGCCTTCATTGGGGCCGGTGTTTGGGATCAAAGGTGGGGGGACGGGAGGAGGAAGGGCGCAAGTCCTTCCGATGGAAGATATCAACCTTCATCTGACCGGCGATGCTCACGCTGTATCTGCCAGTCACAATCTCTTATCAGCATTTGTGGATAATCACCTGTTTCATGGGAACGGGCTTAAAGTGGATCCCAACAGGATCACCTGGCCACGGACGTTGGGAGTCAGTGACCGGGCATTACGGCAGATATCGCTAGGAGAAGGGGGTGTGGGTCGCACGGGTCAGTTTGTCATTACCGAAGCTTCCGAAGTCATGGCGATGCTTGCATTGGCATCGAGTCAAGCTGATCTGAGACAGAGGCTTGGGCAGATCGTTATTGGATTTACAACCGATGGTAAGCCCTTGCGGGCAGAAGAGTTTGGATGTGCCGGATCCATGGCGGTCTTGCTGAGAGAAGCGCTGTTGCCAAACTTGGTTCAGACGCTGGAGGGAACCGCAGCATTCGTGCATACGGGTCCGTTCGGTAATATCGCCCATGGGAATTGTTCGATTCTTTCCGATGCTATTGCATTGCGTTGTGCGGACTATGTCGTTACGGAAGCTGGATTTGGGAGTGATCTCGGGGCGGAGAAATTTTTCAACATCAAGTGCCGTCGTTCAGGATTCAAGCCGGCGGCGGCTGTGGTGGTTGCGACGCTTCGCGCGCTCAAGCTTCATGGTGGAGGAGGAGCGGTCAAAGTTGGAACACCGCTTCCGGCAGGGCTTACCGGGCCAAACCAGGAGGCATTGGTAAAGGGCTTTGCGAACTTGGAGCAGCATATTGCGAACGTGAAAGCCCATGGGGTGCCAGTAGTGGTGGCGGTCAATGCCTTTATCGGTGACCCGGTGGCTGAGCTGGAATGGGTTCGAGAACGGTCTCGAGAGGTTGGGGCGGTGGATGCCGCGGTCTCAACCCATTGGGCCGATGGCGGGAAAGGGGCTGAAGAGTTGGCAGAGGCAGTGGTCAGCGCCGCCGAGAAATCGTCTACGTTTAGGCATCTATATGACGCCGCCTGGCCGATTAAGAAAAAAGTTGAGACCATTGCCATGCAGATGTATGGAGCTTCGTCCGTGTCGTTCGATGCACAAGCCGAGCGAGATATCGAGACGGCGCAGCAGCTCGGATTTGATCAGCTGCCCATCTGCATGGCTAAGACGCCGTTATCGCTGTCGCACGACCCGGCATTGAAGGGGCGTCCATCAGGGTTTACGCTGCCGATTAAAGAGGTGAGAATACTCGCAGGGGCTGGGTTTCTGACAGCGGTCTGCGCAGGTATTCAACTCATGCCGGGGCTGCCCAAGAAGCCGGCGGGGGAACGCATTGGAATCGATCCAGGTACGGGAGAGATTGTGGGGCTGTCCTGAAGGTTAGCGCTGTTTAAGATAGCGAAAGAATTCAGAGTCTGGACTCATCACCAGGGTGGACTTGTCTTTGAAGGTTTTCTTGTAGGCTTCCATCGAACGAGTAAATTCGAAAAAATGAACATCTTGCCGGTATGCGTCGGCATAGACCTTAAAAGCCTTCGCATCCCCTGCGCCTCGCAACTCTTCCGATTCCTTGTATGCCTGAGCCAGAATAATCTCTCGATCCTTTTCCGCTTCTGAACGGATTTTCTGCGCTTCCTCAGCGCCTTCTGCACGGTATTGTTTTGCTTGTCGTTCCCGCTCAGCTTGCATTCGGGCAAACACGGCCTTCTCGTTCTGCTCAGGGAGATCGGCGCGTTTGATTCTCACGTCCTGAATCTCAATCCCATAGGCGGACGCTTTCTCATGCGACCGCTGGGTCACGATTTTCATCAGATCAGCACGGTGATCCGCGACGATTTCCAGAAGGTCATGACGTCCGAGTTCGACCCGGAGTTCAGAGTAAATAATGTCGTTGAGCCGTTGCAGCGCTCCCCGTTGAGTTTGAAAGTTCTGGTAAACTTTTAGTGGGTCGACGATCCGCCATTTGGCGTAGTTGTCAAGAAGGAGAGTCTTCTTGTCTTGGGTGATCACATCTTGCGCATCTGAGTCGTAGTCCAGCAGGCGCTTATCGAAGTAGGTGACCTCTTGAATAAACGGTACTTTCACATAGAGCCCCGGCTCTGTGATATTGCGAACAGGCTTCCCGAGTTGGACCACGATCGCATTCTGGGTGATGTCTACGGTGAAGAGCGGTGAGGCGCCCAGGAAAAACAACCCGCTGATGGCCACCGCCAGTGCAATGATGATTCCCTGTTTGGTCATGGTTTGTGGTCTTCAGTGGGGGTGCTGGTCATGGGTTTGTGGCGATCGAGTGGAAGGTATGGAAGCATACGATCGGCTGCCTTGCCATCAATGATGATTTTTTCGACGTTCGGGAGGATTTCTTCCATGGTTTCGATATAGATCCGCTTGCTGATGATGTCTTTAGCTTGATTGTATTCTTTCAGGGTTGCCAAAAACCGGTTGGCCTCACCTTGGGCGCGATTCAGCCGTGCCTGGGCGTTGCCCTTGGCCTGGTTCACCACCTGAGCCGCTTCACCTTGGGCTTTGGGGAGGATGTCGTTGCGATAGCTCTGAGACTGGTTGATCAGTTTTTCTCGATCTTCCTTCGCATTCGTTACATCCTTGAACGCAGCCGCCACGGCCTCGGGTGGGCTGACGTCCTGGAGCTGGATGGCTGCGACCTGGATGCCACCCTGATACTGGTCGAGAAGGGCTTGCAGGAGTACCTGGGTGTCCTGCTGGATCTGGGCTTTGCCGGTCGTCAGCGCCTCGTCTATCTTGCCCTTGCCGACCACTTCCCGCATAGAGGCCTCGGCAGCTTTGCCGATCGTCTCATGGATTTCTGCGACGCTAAAGAGATAATTCGCCGATTCTTTGATCTTGTATTGCACAATAAATTCGATGGCCAGGATGTTCATGTCACCGGTGAGCATCAAGGCTTCTTGCGCCAGCATTTGCTGGCGGCCTTGCCGATCTGTCCGGAAGCCTACCTCGATGCGGTGGAGTTTTTGGACTTTCGGTTGTAGGACGGTTTCAACAAAAGGGATCTTCCCGTGAGGGCCAGGTCCCACGGTTCTGACAGGAGCGCCAAACCGCTTGACGACGCCCTCCTCATCCGGGGCGACGATAAAGACACTCTGCCAAGCAACAAAGACGAGCAATCCCGCCACGGCGACATTTCTGAAACCGCTGGAGGGCATCAGATTCTTGAATGAGGGCAGCAGATTCTGGAATTGTGACTGGGCCTGCCTGAGGGCGTCCTCAAGCGGGTCACTCTTCTTACTCCAAGGATCTTTGGGGTCCCAGACCATACGAAAGTATTCGACCGAAAATAATTGCGAAGGATCTCTATCAGAGTCCACCTTAGCAGACTGTCTAGAAGCGACGCAATCACGATAATTTCCAGTCGGACCAGCTAGTTGATCTGGTTGGTTTGGTCTATCTGGTTTGTTTTGTTCATCTAGTTGGTCTTGTTAACCAAACAAACCAGACAAACCAGAAGAATCAAATGAACTAAATAAACAAGACAGGCTTAGAGCACTCTGGTGAGGATGAGGTAAGCGATACAAGCGAGGAGAGCCGATGCTGGCAGTGTCACAATCCAAGCCAAGACCATGTCACGCACTGTCGTCCACTGCACACTCTTCCTGCCTTTGAGCAGGCCTATTCCGATAATGGCTGAGCTGCTGATATGGGTGGTCGAGACCGGCAATCCGAAAGAACCGGCGGCGAGGACCAGCGTCGATGTCGTCAGGTTTGCAGACAGCCCCTCCGCATGATTCATCTTCGTCACTTTCTCCGCGAGGACTTTCGTCACGCGGAGGCCGCCAAAGTAGCTGCCGAGTCCCATCGCAATCGCGATACCACCAAAAACAATAAGCTGCGATGAAGCGCTGGGCCATGTGGCAGCCGAGCTGCCGATTAAGAGGATAGCGACGATTTTCGGCGCATCGTTCGTACCCCGGGCAAACGATGCAAGGCCGCTGGAGAGCCAGTGAATCGTATCGAGTCCCATGACCAGCCCCCGCAAACCGGCGCGGTCGCATTGCGATGGTACGGCCATGATCGGTTGGCTGAAACTCGATGTTTGAAACAGGGTCCTGGTGCCGCCATGCGTATCGATGGCCACTAATGCACGGGAGGCCGGCATCACGCACAGACAGGCCCCGTCCCACTTTTTCGCAAGCGCCCGAACAGTCGGATGAATGAGTAGTGAGAGAATCAAGGCGAGGAAGGGACTGAGTAACAAGGGAAGGGCAATCTTTTTTCCAATCGCCCCCCAGATCAATCCTTCTCCGGCAAAGGCGACCAAGCCGGTGCCGACAATCGCACCGGTGAGGGCATGAGTCGTTGAGACAGGGAGACCGGTGATCGATGCGAAGAGGATCCACACCATTGCTCCGATTAAGACGGCCAAGGTGACGGTCGGTTCGATGAACGTGCCGGCCTGAACGAGGCCATGGCTGAAGGTCTTGATCATCGCGCTTGCAACGAAGGCCGCTACCCCTGCGCCGATCACGGTCCAGACAGTTCCCCAGGCGATAGCCGATCGATAATTGGTGACCCCGCTGCCGACTAAGGTCGCGATCGCTTTGGAGACATCGTTGGTGCCATTGGCAAAGGCGAGAGCGAATGCAAGTGCGAAGGCAAGCAGAGAAATTTCCATCGTCCGTAGTCCTAGGAGGTGACGGATCCGCCGCAAGACGAACCGGCTCCTGCCGTGCAGCCGTAGCAATGGTTGCGTGTCGTGATTTGCCGCCGATTGAGTTGAACCGGATCGAAGTCGCGGATATGGGCGGGCGCACCATAGTCCACCGGCAGGCCGAGCATCTGGTTGAAGTCACAGTCGTAGAGGGTGCCGTCCCAACTCACGGAGATGGTGTAGCGGCACATGACGCCAGCGGCGGCAGCGGGATTGAAGGCGTTGGCCAATCGCTCCATATACTGATCGTAGTTGCCGCTCTCCAGGAGAAACTCAAGAAATCGGCTGATCGGCATGTTGGTGATCGTGTAGAGGCGATTGAACTCGACGCCATGGCGAGATCGGAGTTCTTTTCGAAACTGCGCTTCGATGGCCTCTTGCTGGGGAGGGAGAAAGGCTCCGACCGGATTACAGACGAGATTCAGAGACAATCCACTGCCGGGCCGTCCATAGCCGAGTTGGTTGAGGAGGCGAAGCGCCTGGATCGATTTCTCGAAAATGCCCTCGCCCCGCTGCGCATCGGTCTGGCTGGCGCGGTAATAGGGCAGCGACGCGACGATTTCCACACGATGCCCGGCGAGGAACTCTGCCAAGTCCGCTTGAGAGGGGAGGAGCAAGACAGACAAATTACAGCGGTCCATCACGTGGCGACCCAATGCCCGGCTTTGTTCGACCAGCCAGCGGAAGTTGGGGTTGAGCTCTGGTGCCCCGCCCGTGATATCGACCGTCGGAATATCGGTTTGAGCGAGCGCGCGGATACACTGCTCCGCCGTTTCGCGGGACATGCTCTCGGTGCGATCCGGGCCTGCATCGACGTGACAATGTCTGCATGTCTGATTGCAGAGCTTACCGACATTGATCTGAAAGACGGTGATCCCGGTGGCGTGAAGCGGGAGCAGGCCTATGCGATCGAGTTGCGTCTCGAAGGGGGGACAACTCGCGGTCCTCCCGAGTATCTTCAATTGCTCCGTTGAGGAGGCGAGGGGGCTCTGTTGTCCCAGTAGGGTCAGCGCCATAGGATTTTTTTCACAATGTCATGGCCCGTTTCTGGATCGATCATCCAGATCATCTGCGTGACTCAGCGTCATCATGCATCAGCAGCAGCTCCCATTGGGGGCGCAGGTCACGGCCTCACCGATGACACTCTGGCCTGCGCGGTTGATGATCGCAAAATGAGGAGCGTAGGCGTCGGTTTCCACTACCTGTAGCGTCTTGGAGCAGATCTCCAGCGGCTCGCCTCGGCGATACAGATGGTGATCGTCATCGGCGGCTTCGACAAAGGGTCCGGCGAACATGGCAAAATGCCCTTGCCAGGCACATGGAGTGTCTGCCGGGTAGACCGCAGTCCATCGATTGTCGGCTCGATCCAACCACAGTGGACTGGAGGACAGGATAAAGTGAGAAACTAACGGAGCTTGGCTCAAGAGGCAGACAGTCTCTGGCGTGATTGGCTGGGGAATGCCCCGGAGGTACGTCGTGCCCAGTTCATCAACCACTCGGCTGAACGGCCCGCGGAGCGTGGCATAACGAACGTCCGACACAAGCGCACTCGCGGGAAGTTTATATCCCGTCAAGGTGACGGAGAAGAAGTGAATGCCGTCGATCTTCTGCCAGGGCGAGGACTTGATCAGATGAATGCCCAAGAAGCCAGCTCCCACCATTCCCGCAATATAGTCGGCAAGCGTCAGCGCTCCAGAGAGACAGTCCCCCCACTTTTCAGCGTCATGCACCAAATACTGCGGAACTGGCTGGTCGGCCACGATATCGGAGATTGTAAATCGTCCGCCCGGTTTAGCGACGCGAAACATTTCCCTGAAGACCTTCCGTTTATCCGGCGCCAGGTTGATGACACAATTGGAGATGATCAGATCGACCGTGCCGTCGATCACCGGTATCGCATCCGCCGTCCCTTTGCGAAATTCGACGTTGGAGGAGGCATATCCAAGATTAGTTGCGACGATGGGGGCATGCTTTCGAGCGATGGCCAGCATCGTGTCAGTCATGTCGATCCCAATAACGTGGCCAGAGGGACCGACGAGGCGGGAGGCTTCGAAACAATCGATGCCGCCACCTGAACCGATATCCAGCACGGTTTCCCCGTGGGAAACGGTCTTGAGTCCGGCCGGCGTTCCACAACCATACGAAATCTTGAGGACTTCTTCCGGAATGAAGGATTTGAGGTCAGCCATGTCGTAACTGGTCGGGCAGCACATCTGCTCGCCTGTCGACGCAGCCCGAGCATACCGATCGCTGACCTTTTGGGTAATCTCATCTATGGGCATCGCATCCTCATAGGCAAATGAATATATCCAGACCTGTCCATGTATCAACTTATAACGCAGTCCGTCAACTCAGGTTTCCTCCAGGTTTCCCGCTACGCATAACTGGGGGAGCAGGACCACTTGTATGGGCCAAACGGCGAGCCCAATCCTAAGTCGCTGGGATCCAGCGTACCTTACAGTTTCGATAGGTAGATAAGGAATCGCTCTCGATCAATCCCTCTACGGATCTCGTTTCCCGGAACACACCGCGCGTGATCCAGAGCCATGCGTAGGTAGAAGCCGATCACATTTGCCCGCGCGCCCGCATTCTCCAGAGCCACCAATAGATAGCGGCATTGAGGACGACCACCCCTGTGCCTAACAGCAACTGAATGTCTCGTGTCAGCTCCTCAGGGTAGAGCACTGGCAAAAGGTATTGCGTGACGAAGTCAGAACGATAGGTGGCTTCGCCGCCTTGCTCGTGCAACCAATTCTCCAGAGGCGTGAGCGGGCAGATCCAGCCGGTGAATTCGACGATCGCGCCCCAGGCAGCCGCTGGCAGGTGCAGCCACACGATCCACCGCCACCTCAGCACAAGCAGTCCGCCACAGATCACAAAGAGGACAAAGCCGGCATGCAAGCACAGGGTCAGGTCGGCAAGCCACAAGTACCACATCAGGTCAGAAGAGTCGGGGGGGATCAAGGGGATCGGCTGCTTGAGGATAGACGATTGTGGTTCCGTCGATGACCACGAATGGAGTCAGCCGATGTTCGTCTGCCTTGACATGCGAGAGGATATGCCTGACCCCCCAGCCGCGTGTGACCAGCGCATCGGCGATCAGCGACCGATGGCAGCGCCAGGGGACAGCTTCGGCGCACATAATTGCTACCCTCGTGTCCGTGCCATAGACCATCAGCTCTTCAAGGGCTCTTTGGAATTCGTCCGTCTGCATATAGTCGGCATACCCACGAAAACTGGCGTTGCGCCATCCGCTGTTGATCGAATCCTTCCGAGCCTTTCGAAGACCCCCAAGCTTCGACATGTGGAGAGAGGCGAGACCGGCCTCTTTCAGGCTCTCAGCCAACATGTCCGTATTGAATTGTGGATTGTGTCGTGAGCGTGGAATCGTTCGGACGTCTACGAGGAGGCAGATCTCATGCGCGCGCAAGACATCGGTGAACTCACCGATCGGTCTAGTTGAATGGCCGACGGTCCAGATTGCCGGTTGTCGAGGCATGGAGCAGTGTGGCATAGCGAGGAGGGAATCGCCACGGCTGGATACTACGAGGATTAATCCGGCGGCAATTTTTCCGGGTCGATTTCTAGCAGCCGCAGTCGGCCATTCGCGATGTGTTCGGTCTTGTAGAGGCGATCGCCTAGCTGCATGGTTCCTACAAGGAGATTGCCGCTCGCGACAAAGGTAAAGTCCCCCTTCGAAGGTGGTTTGAATGTGCCACGGATGACGGCGCTATCGTTGCTGCGGGAGACCGTCGACGTGATATCCAGCTCATGATTGGCGTTATCAAAGAGTTCAACGGTTATCCTGGGATGGGGTCTGGCTCCGGCATCCTTTAATACTTGAAGCAGTGGGAGGTCGAGGGCAATTTCCCGATCGCGGAGCACCCATGGTTTTCGCGGTGCTGCAGGCTGATCGGCAGTGGCGGGAGGAGGAAGGGCTGTCTGCCACAAGCTCTTTGGTGTCGGGCGTTCATCAGCCCATGAGATCTGGCTACAGACACCGCCGAGCACTGCGGCGAGAATAAAATAACTGAATCGGTAGACCACAGAGTTATTCCCTTGTAAACGGCTAACGTTGGCCGCCTCATTATATAGAGGGATGCGGTTCGGCGCGATCATGAAATAATGGAGTGGGGCCGATCGTGTCTGAGCCTTTCCGGTCAAGGGGAAATAATCTGCAAGTTTGCCGGCGCTGTGGGAGGCGTCAC
>JANOOS010000059.1:0-5193 GCA_031421455.1 Nitrospira sp. | reverse complement strand
ACAGGTCGCGCACTATACCGCTGCAGGAATGCCTGCGCAAGAACCTAATCCGTCAATAGTCATTCGTCAATCGTGCGCGGACGGGAATAACGGGCACCGCTCAACATCGATTGACCTTTGACCACTGACGATTGACGCTTCTGAGCGCGTTGACTTGCCTGAAACCCGTCGCTATAGTCCCGAATCTTTCGCATCGGTCGCTGAATATGGACACCATCAAGGGCATCAAGGGCGTCAAAGATATCCTTCCCGAGGAAACTCCTCGGTGGCGTTTCATTGAGGATGCCGCGAGACGTTGGGCCCTCTGTTACGGGTATCAGGAAATCCGTATCCCCATCTTCGAACTCACCGCGCTTTTCGCCCGGAGCATCGGTGCGGCGACAGATATCGTCGAGAAGGAGATGTACACCTTTCCCGACCGGGATGGAACCTCACTGACCTTGCGTCCGGAAGGCACGGCCGGCACAGTCCGCGCCTTCATTGAGCACAATCGGGCTGCCGATCCGCTTCCTCAAAAGTATTTTTACATCGGCCCGATGTTCCGCCACGAACGGCCGCAAGCGGGACGCCTCCGTCAGTTCCATCAATTCGGGGTCGAATCCTTTGGTACATTGGACCCTCGTGCAGACGTCGAAGTCATTGCGCTGCTATGGCGCCTATTATCCGATCTGGCCCTGCCGGACCTGACGCTGGAGATCAACAGTCTGGGAAACTCCGATGACCGCACGGCCTATAAGGCTGTACTTCTGGCGTTCCTCAAACAGCAGGAATCTCACCTCTGTGCAAACTGCCAACGCCGGATGGACACGAATCCCTTGCGGGTGCTGGATTGCAAGGTGCCGGACTGTCGGGTTGCGACCGAGTCGGCTCCCCGATTGACCGACCATCTCTCTCCTGAAGCCCGTACCCATTTTGACCAAGTCCTTGCAGGTCTCATGGCCACTGGGGTCCCCTATCGGCTCAATCCTCGTTTAGTGCGGGGGCTCGATTACTATTGTTTGACAAGCTTTGAAATTACTTCGACTCATCTGGGCGCTCAAAATGCCGTGGGTGCCGGTGGCCGCTACGACGGCTTGGTGGAAACGCTCGGCGGTCCCTCAGTTCCGGCTGTAGGATTTGCTGTCGGGCTTGAGCGTGTGTCGTTGATGCTCCCGGAGACATCGTCATCCTCGTCGTACCAATGTCTCTACTATGTTGCGGCTTTCGGGGAGAGCGGCACCAAGCTCGGGCTTATACTGCTCGATGAACTCCGCAGAATTGGAATTTCATCTCAGTGCGACTATCGGGCTACCACACTGAAAGCCCATCTTCGCCAAGCCGACCGATCGAAGTGCCGTTATGCCATTCTGCTGGGTGACGATGAAGCTGGTCGAGGCTCTGTTATTCTCCGTAACCTTCAATCGAAGGCTCAAGAGGAACTTCCTCTGACCGGCCTTGCTTCTCTCCTAAAAACTCGCTCCTTTCCCTCATAAAAACCAAATTTTTTGGTATTGACTTTCTCAAAAAAACCTCGTAGTCTCGCGGGCCATATATCTTGTAAATAATTGATTGTATTGATGTCTTTGGTTTGTAATTATGCCGGCTCGTAGGTTAGGTCTCTTGTTATCCACACCCCCATCTCATCCAAGTGTTGAGACTGTCGTTCAACTCACTTACGCCGCCTTGCGACAAGGAGTTGATGTCTATCTCTATCTTATTGATGAAGGGGTAAAGACAGTGGTGGATCAACGTTATCTTGGTCTAATCGATGCTGGGGTGAAGATGTCTGTCTGTGCTTATGGCTGTCAACAGCATGGTGTTCCAACGGCCACTGTCGATTCACGAGTTTCTTTGTCCGGGCTGGTTGTGCTGTCTGGAATTATTGACGGTTGCGATCGATTTCTCGCTTTTACATAAGAAACTTGTGGTGAGATCAGTCGTCTATGTCGAAACGGGTTGCTGTGGTGATTGCAGATGATCCTTATTTAACCGCTCGTCCGGTCGAGGCTCTTCGTATAGCGCTAGGGCTTTGTGCTGGGGATCATGACACAACGGTCATCCTCTTGGGACCTGCTTCTCGTTTATTAATGGAAGACACAGAAGAGATAGTCGATGCCGAGATACTTGAAAAATATCTTCCTTCCTTCAAACACTTAGCTGTCCCTTTTATTGTCGAGCCAGGTTCGACTATGAACACCTGGTCTGATGATTTTTCCGTGACGACTCGAACAACAGATGAAATTAGACAGTTCATTCGATCAGCTGACAGAAGTCTGATTTTTTAAAAGAATAGTGGCTCTATGAGTTCAACACTCTATCTACTTCGACAGAGGATTGAACAGATTTCTCCATCGCTCTTTCAGACTAGTGAAGCAGATATAGACATCGTCTTTCTCGAAGAAGCGTCGTCCATGATCCCTTCGTCTATCAAAGGAGTTATGGTCAGTCCTGAAAGGATGATAGTCGGTGGACCTCATCCAACTTTAACCTATGACGATCTGGTGCATAAGATTTTTTCATCCGATCACATTATCGTTCTATAAGTTTATAACCAGTTCTTCTCTTACGTTAGTGTGTATTAAAGACAGATCGTAGTAGGAGAAGGAGTAAGAGTAGGTCCAGTGGATATTGTGGATAGAGATTAATAAGTTGAAATGTATGGATTATTACATCTGCATCGTTGTGGAGAAAGTTGGGGGTTGACTCTGGGTAACCACTGCATGCAGAGTCCATAGCCTGTGATCATTGATGTACAAGCTATTACCTCAAATTCTTAATGCCCGTTGTTGGTAGTAATTAATCAGGAAAGACCTCTTGAAAAACCAGGTTATCAACAGGTGTGAATAACACTGTGTATAAATAATGATACGTAGACAATGACAACCTTAACTGTATGGCAGGATACCTTGGCTTATATCCAAGGGAAAGTGCCAAAACAAGTTTTTGATACGTGGTTTATCCCGATTCACCTTGAAAGGATTGAGGATTCCACGGCTCAATTAGGAGTTCCGAACAAGTTCTTCGGCGACTGGTTAAGCCAACACCATGGGCCTCTCTTGACCGAAGCTATCTCTACTGCCCGGGGCGGGGAAGAGACCTCGATCACATTCGTCATCTTTCGTAAACAGGCGACAAAGCAGCCCGATAATAGTGGAAGTATCGCTGCAATCGGACGACCCAATACCGGGGTACGGGCAAAACGGGGCATACAGCTCAACCCGAGGTATACGTTTAATAATTTCGTAGTAGGCGCGGGAAATCAATTTGCCCATGCCGCCTGTATGGCAGTCGCTGAACAACCGGCGAAAGCCTATAACCCACTCTTTATCTATGGGGAAACCGGGCTAGGGAAAACGCATCTCTTGAATGCCATTGGAAATTATGTAGCCGAGCGGACCGATCTTAGGATTGCCTACTTGACGACCGAGCAGTTTACGAACGAGGTCATCAACTCCATTCGATATGACAAGATGATGGATCTGCGGAAGCGGTATCGTCATATCGACATGCTGATGATCGACGATATTCAGTTTTTGGCTGGCAAGGAGCGCACACAGGAAGAATTCTTCCACACATTCAACGCCCTGTACGAAGCGCACAAACAACTTGTCCTCTCAAGCGATCGCTTTCCAAAAGACATGCCTGATATTGAGGAACGGTTGAGGTCGCGGTTTGAATGGGGACTGATCGCGGATCTCCAGCCGCCGGATGTTGAAACACGGATTGCCATCTTGCGTAAAAAGTCCGAGGACGAGGGTGTGACGTTGCCGGTCGATGTCATCCAGTTTCTCGCCACGACGATGAAGAGCAATATCCGTGAACTCGAGGGCTCGCTGGTGCGCCTCGGCGCCTATGCCTCGCTCACGGGCCAAACCATCACGCTGGAGATGGCGAAGAACGTGCTCCGGGATCTGATCGGCGCCAAGAAAAAAATCGTGTCGATGGACGATATTCAGGAAACGGTGGGCGCGCGCTTCCACATAAAGATCTCCGACCTGAAGTCCCGTCGCCGGAGTAAGACGTTGGTGCATCCGAGGCAGATCGCCATGTATCTCTGTCGGGAGCTCACAGATTCCTCCTACCCCGAGATCGGGCGGCAGTTCGGAGGCAAAGACCACACGACGATCATTCACGCCTGCAAGCAGGTCATCAAAGCGAAGGACAGCGACAGCGCATTAAGTGCCACGTTGGATAGCTTGAGGGAGCAGATCCTGCGAGCATGAGGGGCTCCTAAGGGGAAGAGATCATGAAACTGCGTATGGGACGAGTAGAGCTCTTGACGGGCCTCCAGCGGGTCCAAGGTGTCGTTGAGAAACGCAACACGATGCCGATCCTTTCGAATATCTTGATTGAGGCGAAGCAGGAGGGAGTGGAAATCGTCGCCACCGATCTTGAAATTGGCATGCGCGGGCATTACAAGGCGACCGTGGAGAAACCCGGAGGGATTACTCTCTCAGCTCGAAAGCTGTACGAGATCATCAAGGAACTGGCGGTCGGTGAAATCGAAATCACCTCCGGCGACAACAATTGGACGACGATTCACGCCGGCAAGAGCCAATTTAAGATCGTCGGGCTCCCCAGCACCGACTATCCTGCATTGCCCACGATCGAACGGGAAGGGCTTATTCCTCTCGCCGGGGCCGGGCTCCTCGAGCTGATCAGGAAGACCCTCTTTGCCGCCGGAGACAATGACGCACGCTATATTCTCAACGGTCTGCTGGTAACCCTCATCACGTCGGAGAAGAAAACGATCTTGCGGTTGGTCGGCACCGATGGACATCGGTTGGCGGTTGCCGAGCAGGAGGTCGGACATGCCGGCGCCAAAGGCGCTCCGCAAGAGATCAAAGCCATTATTCCAAAGAAGGCGGCGCACGAGATGCAGCGTCTTTTGGAAGAAGGCGGCGAGGGCGAACCCTTGATCGGGTTCACCAAGAATCTCATGATTTTCCGGAAGAGCGGGCTGCTGCTGACCTCGCGGCTCATGGAAGGGAATTACCCGAATTATCAGCAAGTGATCCCGAAAGAGAGCGGCGGGAAAATCGGGGTCAATCGCAATGAGCTTGAAAGTGCGCTTCGGCGTGTTTCCGTGCTGTCCCGTGATAAGGCGAGCGCAGTGAAGGTGTCGTTTGTCTCCGGACAGATGACGTTGTTCTCCAGCAATCCCGATTTTGGGGAAGCGACTGAAGAGCTTGCGGCACGGTACGAGGGACCGGC
>JANOOS010000058.1:0-1776 GCA_031421455.1 Nitrospira sp. | reverse complement strand
CCATTTTGTCGTCTGGGCGCCAAACGCCGCGCGAGTGAGTGTCGTAGGTGACTTCAACCAGTGGGACGGCCGCCGTCATCCCATGACAAACCGAGGAGCAACCGGCCTCTGGGAACTCTTCATTCCTGAACTGATAGGCGGCACGCTCTATAAATATGAGGTCCGGTCGCGCCATCATGACGCGCCGCTCTTGAAAGCCGATCCCTATGCAGTCGCATCCGAGCTACGCCCCAAAACCGCCTCGATCGTTCACACAGACATTTCCTATTCTTGGAATGACCAGTCCTGGATTACGGCGAGGGCACAGCAAAACCCGCTTGCCCAGCCCCTCTCGATTTACGAGGTCCATCTTGGATCCTGGATGCGTGTCCCTGAGGAAGGAAATCGTTGGCTGACCTACTCAGAGCTTGCCGTAAAGCTCATCCCTTACGTGAAGAATATGTGCTATACCCATGTCGAACTGATGCCAATTACCGAGCACCCGTTTGATGGATCTTGGGGTTATCAAACTACCGGCTACTTCGCAGTCACTGGCAGATACGGGACTCCGGAAGACTTCATGGCCTTTGTCGATACGGCACATCAGGCAGGAATCGGTGTGCTGATGGACTGGGCCCCCGCCCACTTTCCAGACGATCCACATGGGCTCGCCCAATTCGACGGCACGCATCTCTACGACCATGCCGACCCACGGCTCGGCTACCATCCGGACTGGCACAGCCGCATTTTCAATTATGATCGCCTGGAGGTCCGGAACTTCCTACTGAACAGCGCGCTCTTTTGGCTGGATCGCTACCATATCGACGGCTTGCGTGTGGATGCCGTCGCTTCGATGCTCTATCTCGATTACGGACGGAAAGAAGGAGAATGGATTCCCAATCGGTTCGGCGGACACGAAAACATCGGTGCCGTCACGCTGCTGAAAGACTTGAACGTCCTGGTTCACCGTGACTTCCCTGGGGCTATAACCATCGCCGAAGAGTCCACGTCTTGGTCCGGAGTCTCACGCCCCACCTATGCCGGAGGATTGGGCTTCACGTTCAAGTGGAACATGGGCTGGATGCACGACATACTGGAATATTTTCGCCACGATCCTGTCCACCGTCGCTTTCACCAGAATAAAATTACGTTTGGCCTCCTCTATGCGTTCAATGAAAACTTCGTCCTCGTGCTCTCGCACGATGAAGTGGTCCACGGAAAGCAGTCGTTGCTCGATAAGATGCCAGGCGATGACTGGCAACGCTTTGCCAACCTCCGAACCCTCTATGCCTTCATGTATGGGCATCCCGGCAAGAAAATGCTGTTCATGGGTGGAGAGTTCGGACAGTGGAGTGAGTGGAACCACGACACCAGCCTGCAATGGCATCTCTGCAATTTCGATCGGCACGCGGGGCTCCAACGGCTCGCACGAGACCTGAACAGGCTCTACAGCCAAGAGCCGGCGCTGCACGAACTCGATCATGACTGGACAGGTTTCCAATGGATCGATTTTTGCGATGCAACCCACTCCGTGATCGCCTTCCTGCGAAAGGCCAAGGATCAGAACAATCAGATATTATGCTTGTGTAACTTCACCCCTGTTCCTCGCTACAACTATCGAGTCGGCGTGCCTACCGAAGGCCACTATCACGAACTGTTGAACAGCGATGCCTCAACCTACGGGGGAAGCAACGTGGGAAACTTGGGAGGGCTCCGTACAAGCGCCCTCCCTTCTCATGGCATGCCCCATTCGCTCGCGCTCACACTCCCGCCGCTGTCGGTGTTGTTCCTCAAACG
>JANOOS010000057.1:0-3153 GCA_031421455.1 Nitrospira sp. | reverse complement strand
AACAGCATGGCTCATGTTCCTTTGTGAGAGGGCCTGAATCGACCGTGACCATAGCAAGATACTCTGGGCTTGCCAACCCCGAAACGGTGTGAACAAGGCCGGCGCCAATCAGCGGCTCGCGCAGATGTTATTTATTAGGTGCCGCCAATGGAATTATTAGGTGGAGCGTACCAACGGGTGCTGTGGGAAGGGGGAGGATCTGTTCATGGACTATCGAGCTTCATCGTCTTGCTGTGCCTCTGTATCATCGACTCCCTCCAACGAGTCTGGGAGCGAGGTATCCATTGTGAGCGTGGAGCCGGGAATGCGATACCGTTCCGTTGCCCACCCACCGAGGTCGGTCAATTGACATCGTTCCGAGCAAAAGGGGCGCCAGGGATTGCCTTCCCAGATGCTGGGTTGGTGACAGAGGGGGCAGATCATGCCCGGCATTATACTATGCTGAGTCTGAAAATCAGTCACGAACCAACTCGGGCGGATACTAATGTGTCGCGTCGGCTTGTTGCCGAGGTGGCTGAGCCTTTTCGATCTTGGCCCAGGCGTCTTTAAGCGACACAGTACGGTTAAATATCAGTGCGCCGGAGGCTGAATCAGGATCGGTACAGAAGTATCCCAAGCGCTCGAATTGGTACCGCGCGCCTGGCACTGTCTGCCGCAAACTGGGCTCAACCAGGCAGCCCGTGATTTGCTCCAACGAGTTGGGGTTGAGATAGGTTGTCCAATCGTGGTCTGGCGGTATCTTCGTGAGATCCATCACCAAGAGGGGGTTGTAGAGACGGACTTCTGCTTTCACAGCATGGGCCGCAGAGACCCAATGGATAGTAGCCTTGACCTTACGCTGTTCTTGTGAAGCACCGCTCTTTGTTGTGGGGTCGTAGGTGCAATGGAGTTCGGTGACCTCGCCGGTCTGCGGATCCTTCGTCACTCCGACACATTTAATAATGTACGCGTACCGGAGCCGCACTTCGCGTCCTGGGGCGAGCCGGAAGAATTGTTTGGGTGGATCTTCACGAAAATCGTCCTGCTCAACATAGAGGACGCGTGAGAAGGGGACTTTCCTCGTCCCTGCAGACGAATCCTCCGGATTGTTGACGGCTTCCAATTCTTCGGACTGGTCCTCCGGATAGTTATCAAGGATGATTTTGAGTGGACGCAACACGGCCATCACTCGGGGGGCGCGCTTGTTCAGGTCTTCGCGAATAAAGTGCTCGAGCAGCTGCATCTCGACGATGGCCTCGCGCTTGGCGACGCCGATATGGTCGCAGAAGGCCCGAATCGCTTCCGGGGTGTACCCGCGGCGGCGAAGTCCTTTGATCGTCGGCAGTCGTGGGTCATCCCATCCGCTCACCAGCTTCTTCTCGACCGACTCGAGCAGTTTCCTTTTGCTCAAGACGGTATAGGTGAGGTTCAGACGAGCAAACTCAATTTGCTGCGGCTGGTGCGGCACTTCAGCCTGCTCGACGACCCAATTGTAGAGAGGCCGATGATCTTCAAATTCCAGGGTGCAGATGGAGTGGGTGACCCCCTCGATCGCGTCCGAGAGGGGATGCGCATAGTCGTAGGCCGGGTACAGGCGCCAGGTGCTCCCTGTCCGATAATGTTCCGCGTGCCTAATGCGATAGAGAACTGGGTCGCGCAGGTTGATATTGGGGGATGCCATGTCAATCTTAGCTCGAAGGACGTGGGTGCCGTCGGCAAACTCCCCGGCTCGCATGGCTCGAAAAAGGTCAAGATTCTCCTCAATCGAACGGTCACGGGAGGGGCTATTCTTTCCCGGCAGAGTGAGTGTGCCGCGATAGGTACGCATCTCTTCGGCCGTCAACGTGTCGACGTAGGCTTTGCCCTTTCGGATCAGCCGGACGGCAATATCGTACAGCTGCTCGAAGTAATCCGAAGCAAAAAACATTTTATCCTGCCAGTCGAACCCCAACCATCGAACATCATCCTGAATGGCCTGGACGTACTCAGGATCTTCAGTGGTCGGATTGGTATCGTCGAATCGCAGGTGGCAGATGCCACCCGGAGTATCGTGTGCCAAGCCAAAGTTCAGGCAGATAGATTTCGCGTGTCCGATATGGAGATAGCCGTTCGGTTCAGGTGGAAAGCGCGTAACGACTCGGCCGCCGTGTTTGCCGGCTTCGTGATCGGCAGTCACAATGTCGCGGATAAAGTTTGAAGCGCCAGTCGGTTCAGACACGATGGGGTGATGACTCCTCTGTGGATGAGGTTGGGGACTGGCACCCTTCTTTTTGGTGCCTGTCCCCGTCTGACACGTGAATAATGCGGGCTAGTCCGCGGGCTGTTCTATCACAAGAGTGGCGTACGGGAGAAGAGCTTATCCGGAGAGGAGGAACGTCGGAGCGAAACTGATGTTACGTGGTTTGGTGGGGCGGCATCTGCATCACGCTGAAATCTTTCTGCGCAATGAGATGCCCTTCCATAGGAAGGCGAAATTCGCAGGGTCCAGGAGCGGGGAAGACCAGGGAACGGATACACAAGAGTGACGGCTGGCGTTTATTCTCCTCCGCCGAATACCCCGTAGCTCGCTACGGGGATGAAGGCGGGGCAGAACCCTCCGTAGCCTTGGCGAAGGAGGGTAGTGGCTTCAGAGAATTTCGCAAGATACCCCGCAGCTTCCAGCCTTCGTAGCCAAAGTGGTTACTTCGGCGGAGTAGGCTGCTGCGGGGAGCTTCATTGGGAACCGATTATCGCCGTGCTGCCGCGGCTTTCCACTACATCGCCAAAAATGGTGAGGCCGCTGCCGATGCGGCAGTAGTGGGGGCTAACGGTGACTAATTCGCCTTTATGGGTATAGAAGTTCCCCACAACTATGCGAACTTTTCTTTTCTGCATAAGGCAGGCTTCGAACACCGTGTGTCCAGTTGTTCGATCTGCTACGGTGACTGAAGGATTATCGTCCTGAATTGCCTCGCTGCTGGCCTTTACATTGATGATGAAACGGCCCGCGCTATGTGCCGAGAGCGCATTTCGGCGGATATGGCCGATGCGGGTTCCCTGATCATCGTACAGGTCCATCGTCAGGAGCAACGCCAATGGCTGGGGTTGCGTTTCCACCACCAACTGCTCCTTGCCTTGAAGCTTGACGACGCCGTTCGTGTTTCGAAACACATTTGAACCGACGTGTAACTCAAG
>JANOOS010000056.1:0-1656 GCA_031421455.1 Nitrospira sp. | reverse complement strand
ACAACTTGAGATTGCGAAGAAGCTCACATTTCTATCCGGTGAGCAATGGCGCAAACTTGACGCCCAGATGAACCACATCGACAAACTTCTCTCCGGCCTTATCAAGTATCTGAAATCCGGAAAATCTCAAAGAACACCCCCTCACCCTTCACCCCTTACCCCTCACTGTTGATGTCATGAGATGCGCCATTGTCCACTACCACGAACTCGCCCTCAAAGGCCGCAACCGGGAATATTTCGAGGAGCGGCTCGTACGCAATATCCAATGGACACTGAAAGACCTCGGCGTCAGACGCGTCGAGAATCTTCGCAGCCGAATTCGCGTGGTTCTGCCTGATACGGTTCCGGACCAGATCATCAAGGAACGGCTCACGCGAGTCTTCGGTGTCGCCAATTTTTCCCTGGCCCATGGGTTGCCGCTCGATCTGGCCAAGCCAGATATTGGAGCGCTCAGCAAAGCGGTCATTTCATCGCTCCAATCTGAGTCTTTTTCTACCTTTCGCGTTTCGGCAAAACGGGCCGACAAACGATTGACTCTGACCTCTATGGAGGTCGCGCGCGACGTCGGCGCTGCCGTCTGTGAAGGAACCGGCAAAAAAGTCAGCCTGAAAGACCCCGACCTCACGGTCTACCTCGAACTGCTTTCCAAAGAGGTCTACTACGCGACAAAAAAGATTCAGGGTCCGGGCGGCATGCCGGTGGGTGTCAGCGGAAAAGTCGCCTGCCTGATCTCCGGAGGGATCGATTCGCCGGTTGCAGCCTATCGCATGATGAAGCGTGGATGCCGGGCTCTCTTCGTCCACTTCTCGGGCCGACCACTCGTCAGCCGCGCCTCGGAAGAAAAAGTCCGCGAACTCGTGCAGCTCCTCACGATCCATCAATATAGGTCGATGCTCTATGTCATTCCGTTCGGGGAGATTCAGCAGGACATTGTGGCGAACGCACCAGCCCCATTTCGCGTGGTGCTCTACCGGCGCGTCATGATCCGCATCGCGCAGGAGTTAGCCAAGCGCGAGCACTGTTGGGGGCTCGTCACCGGCGACAGCTTAGGGCAAGTGGCTTCGCAAACACCGGAGAACTTGACGGTCATTGAGGAGGCGGCAGAGTTGCCGCTCCTGCGTCCGCTCATCGGCATGGACAAGGTAGAAATCACCGACCAGGCTCAGCAGATCGGCAGCTTCGCCATATCGATTGAACCAGATCAAGACTGCTGCTCACTCTTCACCCCGCCACACCCCAGCACGAGAACCAGACTCGAGGACATTCAGAAGGTCGAACGGATGTTCGATGTGAGCGCGCTGGTGAAGCAGGGGATTGAGAAGGCGGAAGTGTCCGAATTCACCTTTCCTGGATAGCAGGATGCTGAAAAAGCCCGCCAGCTTCGTTCTCAGCTCGCAAGAATCCTCAACGTACCCCTGAGGGTACGCCTCCGATTCTTGCTCCGCCTGCGGCCTTGCTGGACGGTCTTTTTGAGCATCCTGCGAGAATGATATCTTGTTTCGCCACACTCGATACGTCTGCCCCCTACTGTGATTGCCCCAACTGCGATTCTTGCTGCGCGAGCGCTTTTTCTCTTACGATTCGAAAATGCGTTTCCAGATCTCGCCGCATCGCTGCGGCGACAATCCAATCCGGCACCATCATGTCAATCTCGAC
>JANOOS010000055.1:0-1747 GCA_031421455.1 Nitrospira sp. | reverse complement strand
CGACGCCAAACAGGGGCAACATACACACTCTGAATCCACCAAAATGCGCCGTTGCGCCAATCACTCCATTCATAGGTGATCATCAGCTGCCCCAGCAGTTGACGATCGCCAGCCTGTTCCAGTTCGGCAACCATAAAAAAGCCACGCTCGGTCGATTCAAGCAGAGCAATGGTTCCCTTATGCAGGCGCTCTAGGTCGAGGCGGCGGCCTTCTGTTTCGAGAGCCATGGCTGCGCTGAACGACGCAATTGTTACTGCATCTTCCGGCCTAGCTCGTCGGACATTCAAGTGGTCGAGGCTTGGCATGGCGCTCAGTCGATTGGCTTGGGGGATTGTAACCACCCGGTCTTCGGCCTGTACAAACCGGCGGTAAACTCCATCTTAATGGCGTCTTCCGGTAAGAGATTGATCGGACGTAACTGTGACTGGGGAATAAATGCCAGTAATCCGGAAAAGGGATGAATGGCTGTGGGCACAAAGACCATGTGCAAACTTGTCGGTGTGACTTGCAGCGCCCTCGGTGCGGTCCCCATAACAAAGCCGATCGCCCAGAGACCCTCTCGGGGAAACTGGAAAGCCACTACGGCGCTACGTCCAAAGCGAGAACGAAAATTAAGAAGATCGGTCATCCCTTTCAGTGTGATGTAGACACTACGGACTAATGGGATGCGCTCGATCCACCGTTCTGCGTGGGCAATGATACGTCGCCCGACTACATGAGTAGCAATGGCTCCGACGATAACAACAAGGCACAGAAATAGGACAAGGCTAAGTCCTGGCCTTGCCTCAGCTCCGATATTCCAAGGGAGGTCGTGGAGCAATTCGTTAAGTGCGTGAAATAATTTTGAAAGGATTAAGAAAGTGACCCAGGCCGGCACGAGAGCCAACAATCCGGCCAAAAAGTATTTCCACATGTTCTTTGACATCGCCGTTTGTTTCCTTCTACACGATCCGGCAAGTTCTGTAGTGTAGCAGAAACTACATTCGGAAATAGAGTCTGGTCGCGGGGCTTGATCTCATCGATATCGGTGATCTATCCTTGCTCTGTAATATCGGTCGAGTACACAGGGAGGGGTGTTATGACAGAACGTACGGAAGCAAGTCGTCCGGTCAATCTCGACAAGGATCTTCTCGCCATTCTCTGCTGCCCCGACACGAAGCAGGAAGTGTGTTTGGCTGAGAATGCCCTGATTGCCAAGTTAAATGCGGCGGTGGTCAGTGGGCAACTGAAAAACAGGGCGAATAAGCCGGTCACCGAACCCCTCGATGGAGGTTTGATCAGAAGTGACAGAAAGATGCTGTATCCTATCCGCGAAGACATTCCGGTCATGCTCATCGAAGAAGGTATCCCCCTCGAAGGAATGATCTAGCCCCCATTCTTCATTAACGATTCTGCCGCATTCGCAGGTTCAGCGCTGCTGAATAACCCGTCACACATACTCCGGTCTGCAGATGTATGCTGCAACTACACAGGGAACACGCTCTCCTCTCAACGTTCAGCCTCCTGTGCGTCGAGAGGGACGCCCAGTTCTCCCCACTCGTCATTGAGGCGCAACAGCGAGCGCAGTCGCCTATTGGTTGTCCGTCTTGGAGCCGGTCGATGATCCGCAGTGCTGGCAGAGATATTCATACAGATTGCCCGACGGGAGCACGAGTAAGAGTCGTTCCCGAGTCGGGGTTGCCACTCGGCAGGAAGGGCAATAGAGCAATGTGGCATTCAACGATCGGAATTGGCCAGGTTGTTCTGA
>JANOOS010000054.1:0-8712 GCA_031421455.1 Nitrospira sp. | reverse complement strand
TAGAGAGACAGTTCGAGGCGAATATTCTGACGACCAATCTGGACGCGGTCGTGAATTGGTCTCGGAAGTCGGCATTGTGGCCGATGACGTTCGGCCTGGCCTGCTGCGCTATCGAAATGATCGCGAGTGTATCATCGCGGTACGATCTGGATCGATTCGGCGCCGGGGTTTTTCGGGCCTCGCCGCGGCAGGCCGATCTCATGATCATCGCCGGCACTGTGACGCGCAAGATGGCGCCGGTAATCCGACGCATCTACGACCAGATGCCGGAACCGCGCTATGTCATTTCCATGGGTTCCTGCGCTACGTCAGGTAACCATTACAACAGTTACGCGGTGGTCCAGGGCGTCGACCAGATTATTCCGGTCGATGTCTATGTGCCGGGCTGTCCGCCCCGTCCGGAAGCGTTGCTCGATGGATTACTGAAGCTGCAGGAAAAGATTCAGCGGGAGAAAGTGTTCGTAAGATGATGGTTGATGGCTGAAGGTCAATGGTTGACGAAGAAACCAGCGTTACTGACCATTGACTATTGAACCATTAACCATCGACCATTAACCATGCAGTCACTTCTTGAGACACTCAAAACCCGGTTCCCGGATGCGATTCTCGCGACCCGGGTGGATACCGCACGCGCCGAGACCTCCGTTTCCGTGGCCGCCGGGCGTCTCCTGGAAATTATGCGCTATTTGCACGATGCCCCGGAGACGGCCTTCGACCATCTCACCGATATCTGCTCGGTGGACTATCCCGAAGATCAGCTCCGGTTCGAAGTCGTCTACCACTTGCACTCACTCCCCCTTCGGCATCGCCTGCGTCTCAAGGCGCGCATCACGGAGGAGGATCCGACGATTGCGTCGGTCACCGGAATTTGGAAGGGCGCCGAGTTTCTGGAGCGGGAAGTGTACGACATGATGGGTATTCGTTTTTCCGGTCATCCCGATCTCCGGCGCATCTTGATGCCGGAAGATTATGACGAGGGATATCCGCTGAGAAAGGACTTTCCGACCGAAGGGCGCGGCTGGCGCAGCCGGTTCGAATTTATTCCGAGATTCGACGAGGCTCCGGTCGATGTTGTCAAGAGCGAAGTCTCCGAGGAGCAAAAACACTTCTTTCGCGCCGAGCCCAACCTTCCCAGTTCCCAGCGGCAAGAGGAATTGCTGTTGAACATGGGGCCGCAGCATCCGAGCACCCACGGCGTGTTGCGTGTTGTGCTCCTGCTGGATGGTGAACGGATTGTGAAAGCCACGCCGGACCTCGGTTACCTGCATCGAGGCGTCGAAAAATTGTGCGAGGGCCTGACCTACATGCAGATCATTCCGCACACGGATCGGCTCGACTATGTCTGCGCCATGTCCAACAATTACTCGTACGTCCGCACTGTGGAAAAACTCCTCGAAATCACGGTCCCGATTCGAGCCGAGTACATCCGGACCATCGTGGCCGAGATGCAACGTATCATCGGCCATCTCTTTTGGCTCGGTACGCAGGCGCTCGATGTCGGCGCAATGACCGTATTTTTCTGGACCTTCCGGGAACGCGAAGTTTTGCTGGACATGTTCGAAAAACTCTGCGGAGCCCGTCTGACCCTGAACTATTATCGCATTGGGGGAGTCGACAGCGATTTTACCCCCGAGCTGGTTCAGCGTATGAAGGCATTCCTCGATATCTTTCCCGAGAAGGTCAAGGAGTACGATTCGCTCATCGCGGGGAACCGTATCTGGATCGGTCGCACAAAGAACGTAGCGGTGCTTTCAGCCGAAGATGCGATCAATTTCGGTTGTACCGGGCCGGTCTTACGCGGGTCGGGCGTCGCCTACGATGTCCGCAAAGCCGAGCCCTACGGCGTGTACGACAAAGTCGATTGGGAAGTGCCGATCGGCAAGAACGGCGACACCTACGACCGGTACTGGATCCGCATGGAAGAAATGCGGCAGAGCGCCAGGATTATCGCTCAATGTCTCGATCAGCTGCCGGCGGGGCCGATCATGGCCGAGGCGCCGCAATATATCCCGCCGCCCAAGGAATTGGTCATGCGGGACATGGAAAGCTTGATCCACCATTTCATTATCTACACCCAGGGCATCAAGCCGCCCAAAGCCGAGACCTATTGCGCGACCGAGGCCCCGAAGGGCGAATTGGGATTTTTCATCGTCAGCGACGGCAGCCCCCGCCCCTACCGGATGAAGATTCGCGCGCCGTCATTCGTGCACATGGGGGCCTTCGACCATATGGCGAGGGGCTACCTGATTTCCGACATCATCACGATCTTCGGAACGTACGACGTGGTCATGGGGGAGTGCGACAGATGACGTTAGGCGTGAAACGTAAGGCGTCAGGCGAAAGAAAATATCGCTCCCCTTACGCCTCACCCCTTACGCCTTACGAGGGATGGTCGAAGAGGACGGAATGCTGAAAGAGAAACACCAAAAGGAAATTGACGAGATCATCTCCCGCTATCCGGTGAAGCGTTCGGCGTTGATTCCGTTGCTGTATCTGGCACAGAGGGATGGAGGCTTCATTTCCGAGGCAGCCATGAAGGAGATCGCGGGGCTCTTGCGTCTGACTCCGCCACAAGTCTATGAGACTGCCACGTTTTATACGATGCTCAATCTCAAACCTGTGGGGAAATTTCATCTTCAAGTCTGTAAGTCTCTGATGTGCGCGCTGGCCGGGTCGGATACAGTGGTCGGGTGGGTGAAGATGAAACTGGGAATCGGGCCAGGTGAGACGACGACCGACCGACTTTTTACCCTTAGCGTGGTCGAATGCCTCGCCGCCTGTGGTACTGCGCCGATGATGCAGGTCAACGAAGACTATTACGAACGGCTCACAGAGGAAAGATTCGACCAAGTCCTGGCCGATCTCAAGAGAGATGGAACCTGTCAGCTCAAGACCGGTCCGTTCATGTGGCCAGAGCCAGCAAATGCCGTGAGGCGTGAAACGTAAGGCGTTAGGGGGTAGGCAGGCCCTGGGTTTCGCCTCACCCCTTACGCCTGACGCCTAACGAGAGAAAAATGCCCAAGCACGAACTGATATTGCTCAAGAATATGATGCAGCCGGGCTATGCCGGCTCGCTCCAAGATTACGAGCGTGCGGGCGGTTATCAGGCGCTCCGTAAGGTCGTGGGGAAGGTACCGCCGGCGGAAGTTACCGCCATGGTGATGAAATCGGGCCTTCGGGGTCGTGGCGGCGCAGGTTTTCCGACCGGTGTGAAATGGGGATTCCTGCCCAAGGGCTACCAGGGCCCGCGCTATCTCTGTTGCAACGCGGATGAGAGTGAACCGGGCACGTTCAAGGACCGCCAGCTTATCGAACGGGATCCCCATCAGATATTGGAAGGCATCGTGCTCGCCTGTTATGCGATCGGAGCGGAAACTGCCTACATTTATATCAGGGGCGAATTCGTCTTGGGAGCCAGGATCTTGGAACAGGCAATTGCCGAAGCGCGGACCGCCGGGTATATCGGCACGAATATCCTGGGCGCAGGCATTACCGCTAATGTGTGGGTGCATCGAGGTGCCGGAGCCTATATCTGCGGAGAAGAAACGGCATTGCTGGAGTCGCTCGAAGGCAAGCGCGGCTTGCCGCGCGTCAAGCCTCCATTTCCCGCGACGCACGGCCTCTATAACAAACCGACCGTGGTGAATAACATCGAGACTCTGGCCAACCTTCCTCACATCGTCGCCCGGGGTCCCGAATGGTTTGCATCGATCGGTTCCCCACCGAAGAGTACCGGTACCAGAGTCTTCTGCGTCAGCGGCCATGTGAAACGGCCAGGGAATTACGAAGTGCCGATGGGGGTCACCTTCCGGGAATTGATTTACGAGCTAGCCGGAGGTATGCGCTCCGACAAACCGCTCAAAGCTTTCATTCCAGGGGGGGCGTCAGCGCCGTTCCTCACGCCGACCCACCTCGATGTCAAACTCGATTTTGAATCGGTTGCCGCAGCCGGCTCCATGCTCGGTTCCGGCGGGGTGACGGTGATGGAAGAGGGGACGGACATGGTATGGGCCGCGCTCCGCCTCATGGAATTTTTCTATCATGAGTCCTGCGGCAAGTGCAGCCCCTGCAGAGAAGGAAGCTCCTGGCTGGTGCAAACCATGCGTCGAATTGTCGCGAAGCGGGGGCAGATGGAGGATCTTGAAACCTTGGTCCATCTATGCAAGAACATTGAAGGCCGAACGGTCTGCGCGTTCGGCGATGCGTCAGTGGCGCCGATCATGAGCACGCTCAAACATTGGCGCCCTGAATATGTTGCGCTGATACAAGCTGCGGAAGCCGCGAATCTAATCAAGCTGGAGCCGGCGGCGGTGAGGCATTGAAAATGGTCAAAAGTCGTCAAGTCGTCACGTCACAAAGTCTACGGAGTATCGCATTTCGACTTGAAGACTTGATGACCTTCCGACTTGACGACTTTCAGACTTAAAGACGTACTATGGCTACTACGACAACAGAAACGGTTCGCTTGACGATCGACGGCATTCCCATCTCGGTGCCGAAGGGCACCCTGGTGATCGAAGCCGCTCGCCGGGTCGGCGTGATGGTGCCGCACTTCTGCTACCATCCGAAGCTCAAGCCCGACGCGAACTGCCGCATGTGCCTGGTTGAAGTCGAAAAGATGCCGAAGCTCCAGACCTCGTGCAGCACGCTGGCGACTGAAGGCATGGCCGTTCGGACCGCCACGACGGTTGTTCACGATGCCCACAAGTCGGTGCTCGAATTTATCCTGGCCAACCATCCCTTGGATTGCCCGGTCTGCGATCAGGGAGGGAAGTGCGACCTCCAGGATTTTTCCCATGAGTACACCGCGACCTCCAGGTTTATCGAGACGAAGCGCATTTTCCAAAAGGAATATTTCAGTCCCCTGATCGAAACGCAGATGAACCGTTGTGTGCAATGTTTGCGCTGTGTCCGTTACTGCGACGAGGTCATGGACGTCAAGGCCCTCGCTCCGGTCGGACGAGGCACGATGACCGAAATCAAGTCTTTCGGCGCCCATCCCCTGGACTGCGAATTCTGCGGCGGCTGCGTGCAGATTTGCCCGGTCGGCGCCATCACCAGCCGGCTCTCGATGTACGAATACCGCCCCTGGATGCTCAAGCGAGCCGATACGGTCTGCACCTTTTGCGGTGATGGCTGCCAGATCACGGTTCAAACCAAGGACCAGGAGTTGATCGAGGTGAACAGCGCCCAGGGCGCCGGCCGGAACAGCGGCGATCTCTGCGCGCGCGGGTTTTTTGGATTTCACGCGGCCAGCCATCCCAGCCGGGTGACCCATCCGCTGATCAGGCGGAATGGCGTACTGGTGGAAGCTACATGGGAAGAGGCCTTGGAGTTTGTGGCCGAACAGACCAACCGGCTCAAGTTAGCTCATGGCCCTCATGCCTTTGGCGGACTGATTACCGGCCGCTGTACGAACGAAGAGCTCTATCTGTTCCAGAAATTCATGCGCCTCACGATCGGGACCAATAACCTGGATAGCAGCGCGCGGTATGGCCATGTCAACGGGGTGCAGGCGATGCGAAGGGTGCAAGGCACGCATCGCTGGACCGTAACCTTTGAGGACATCGTGCAAGCGGACGTGCTGCTCCTCGTCGGCACCAATATCACCGAAGCCAATCCGATTACCGGACTTAAAGTCAAGGAAGCCGTTAAGAAACATGGAGCGACATTGTTGACGATTGAGGCGATCCAGCCTGCGGTCGGCACGATCAGCAATATTTCCAACCTGTCGGAGCAACATTTCTGTATGGCGCCGTCCCAGTTTGGGGCAGCCGTTCTGGGCCTGCTGAAGGCGGTGATTGAGGGCAACCATGTCGATAGTGCAATCAGCCAACGGGCATCGGGCTACGTCTTGGCCGTCTCTCAAGCAGTGCAGCAACTGGCTTGGGACGATCTGGCCTTGAACACCGGAGCGACGCGCGAATCGTTTGTTCAGATGGCTGCTTCTCTGGCAGGCGGACGCCGGGTTGTCGCGCTTGCAGGCCAGACTCTCCTGCGCAGCCAAGGCAGCTATGGCATCTGTCTCAATCTCCTCGATCTGCTTCTCTTGACCGGGAAGTTGACCGCACAGGGCTGCGGCTTTGCGCCTTTGGCGGAAGAAAATAACGATCAAGGGGCGGTTGAAATGGGCGCGGTTGCGGCACTGCTGCCGGGCGCGCTCGACCTTACCGATCAGGATGCGCGCGCGCAGATCGCTCGTGTCTGGAAAGAGGATCTTCCTTTGGCGGCAGGAGCCACACTGATCGAGATGCTCGACCGTGCCCAAGCTGGGATCATCAAGGGCCTTTTCGTCATCGGAGAGAATCCTGTCGGGAGCCTGCCGCCTCAGATCGGAGCCAAGGAGGCATTGGGCAAGCTCGACCTCCTTGTATGTCAGGAACTGTTTCTTACGGAAACGGCGGAGCTCGCGCACGTGGTGCTTCCGGCAGCTTCCGGCATGGAGAAAGCCGGGACCTTCACCAACACCGAAGGTCATGTCCAGGCCGTTCGGCCTGCGATCGATCCGGTGGGGGACAGCCGGCCTGACTGGGAAATCCTGTCGGCTATTTCGGTCTTCATGGGCGCGCCGTTGGAATACAGTGAGGCCAAGGAGATCCTCAAAGAGATCCGGGCCGTGATTCCCGGGTACGGATCGCTGGGTCCATCACCGATCCCTCCGGCAGTGGATCGAGCCGCCGTCGATCGATACGTGAATGAGGGATATCGCCGGGACCTAGCGACTCGGTATACTCTGCCCGCACGAGCGATGCGTCCGGAGGGTACGGTCCAGCTCGGGCTGGTCCAGAACCTGTTCCATTCAGGGAAGCTGTCGACCCGTTCGAAGGGATTGCTGCAGATCGAACCGAGCGGGTTTTTGCAAATGAACCCCGCGGATGCCGCCCGGTTCGGTCTCGAGACGGGGGATCGAGTTCGCCTGTCGAACGGCAGAGGCGAATTCACGACCACGGCGAAAGTGTTCGATCGCGTGCCCGAAGGCTTGGCCTGGTTTCCCGATCATTTCGCGCAGGCCGCCTTGCAACTCTTTGACTGTGCCGTCGATCCGGACACAAAAGTACCGTACTGCCGGACGGTGTCCGTGTCGGTGATGAAAACAACGTGAGACGACGACAACGAATGATCTTGCCACTTGTCATCCTGGAGTGCTGTCGTGACTGAACTAAGCCTGCGACTTGCGGTTTCATTTGCCCAGATCCTAGCGGAGATGACCATCGTGATGGTCACGGTCGCGACCATGACCTATTTCGAGCGGAAGATACTCGGCTGGATGCAGGATCGTATGGGACCGATGGAAGTCGGCCCCTACGGACTTCTCCAACCGGTCGCCGATGGGATCAAATTGTTCTTCAAAGAAGATATCATTCCGGCCGGCGCGAACAGGGCCATGTTTAAACTGGCGCCGGTGCTGACCATGGTCATCGCCATGATCGGATTTGCCGTCATCCCCTTCGGCCCGGACGTGACCATGGACATATTTGGGATGACGATCAAACCCTTCGTCGTCGCCGACATCAACATCGGGGTGTTGTATATCCTGGCGATCGCCTCGATTGGCGCCTACGGCATTATCTTGGGAGGCTGGGCATCCAACAGCAAGTACTCGCTGCTGGGAGGCTTGCGCTCCGCGGCCCAGGTTATCAGTTACGAGTTGAACGTCGGGCTGGCTATTGTCGGGGTGCTGTTACTGGCGGGAACTTTGAGTCTTGTGCAGATCACCGAGGCCCAGGCCGGCGGCTTCTGGCATTGGTTCATCTGGGGCGGACGGCCCGACGGATTTTTCCCTATCCATACCCAAATCTTTGCCTTTGTCGTCTTCGTGATTTCTGCCGTGGCCGAGACCAATCGTATCCCCTTCGATCTGCCGGAGGCGGAAAGCGAACTCGTGGCCGGATTCTTTACGGAATATAGCGGCATGCGGTTCGCGTTCTACGTCACGGCGGAGTATGCCAACATGCTCCTGGTGTCCTGCGTCGCTGCCTCGCTGTTCTTGGGAGGCTGGAACGCTCCCTATCCCGGCACGATCCTTGAGTATATCGGGCTTGAACAGCTGGCATGGATCGAACACATCGCCTGGTTTACCGTGAAAGTCTATTTCTTCCTCTTTCTGTTCATCTGGTTACGCGCCACGTTGCCCCGGTTGCGCTACGATCAATTGATGCGGTTCGGCTGGAAGGTGATGTTGCCGATTGCGTTGGCGAACATCGTCATCACGGCGCTCACCTTGTATTTCTTTCCGAGGTGATGAGACGGTTGCTCTGGTTTATTTCGTTTGTTTTGTTTCTTTGGTTAGAAAGCACAGGTATCGAAACCAACTAAACAAACCAGACAAACCAAATAAACCAGACAAACAAGATAGACGGAACAGACCAGACAAACATGACGCTTAAGACGTGGCTTAAAACCATTACCCTGTACGACCTTCTCGTCGGAATGAAAACGACGATGTCGCATATGTTGCATTACAAGCCGATTACCATGCAGTACCCGCATGAAAAACGGATACTGCCGGACAACTATCGCGGGATGCTGGCCCTGTTGCGGTACGAGGACGGGACGGAAAAGTGTGTTGGTTGCGATCTGTGCGAAGCCGCCTGCCCCTCGCGGGTCATTCGGGTGGTCAGTGCGGAGGTGCCGGACGAACCGACGAAGCGGTACGCGAAAGAATATTACATGGACATGACCCGCTGCCTATTTTGCGGGCTGTGCGTCGAT